>CACZNU010000030.1 GCA_902782615.1 Oscillospiraceae bacterium
ATGTCGCCGTACTGGATCTGCATCCGGGAGAAATCCACGCTCCGGGCGTTCACCCGGGGCGGGGTGCCGGTCTTGAACCGGCGCATGCGAAGGCCCAGGGCTTTGAGGCAGTCCGTCAGGGGCAGGGCCGCCGCCAGGCCGTCAGGGCCGGAGTCCCGCACCGCCTCCCCGGTGATGGTCCGCCCGCCCAGATACGTCCCGGAGGCGACCACCACGGCCTTCGTCTCATACACCGCGCCCTTGTCCGTGGTGACGGAGACCACACGCCCGTCCTCCACGCCGACGGCGATGACCTCGCCCTGCTTGAGGCGCAGATTCTCCTGCAGCTCCAGGGTGTGCTTCATGACCTCCTGGTACCGGCGGCGGTCCGCCTGGGCCCGGAGGGAGTGGACGGCGGGGCCCTTGCCCCGGTTCAGCATCCGGTACTGGATGCAGGCCGCGTCGGCCGCCCGGGCCATCTCGCCGCCCAGGGCGTCCAGTTCCCGGACCAGGTGGCCCTTGCCGGTGCCGCCGATGGCCGGGTTGCAGGGCATGTTGCCCACCGCATCCAAATTGATGGTAAAGCACACTGTAGACAGGCCCAGCCGGGCGGCGGCCAGGGCCGCCTCGATGCCGGCGTGACCGGCGCCGATGACGGCGATATCAAATTGTCCGGCGGAAAATTCGCGCATAGGACATGTCTCCTGGGAAAATTTGCACAAAATATTTTGCGCTTTTGTGGATAAAATCAATAAAAATTAGCCTTGTATCCGGAAGAAGCACGGCTTATAATAGGGATAAGTTCACAAGAAAGGAGGATACCAAATGATGAACAACAAAATGGCGGATCTGGACGACCTGATCTTCAGCGACAGCGACTGGCAGCCCAGCGAGCGGTAAATCCGAGAGAAAACGACCATGCCGAGAGGCATGGCTATTTTTTTGCCCGGAACAGCGCAAAAAAGGCTTACTATTTATATTACCACAATCCGCGGCGGGATTGCAATTCCCGTCGCGATTTTTTGTGTGCCGGCACCGGTGCGGGGAACGCCCCGCTTTTTCTTGATACCACATTAAACGAAAAAAGCAACAAAATTTGCTTGGTTTTCTATTTTTTGCTTGTGCATGATACACAAATCATGTATACTGTGTTGCGGAGGGAATCCTCCTGCGAAAAACATAAGCTGCTTGCGGAGCGGGGAACACCGGGCGCGCTCCGGGAAGGAGAGAGATCCGTGGAAGAGAGAAAGGGCTTTCAATCCAACTTTGGCTTTTTGATGGCCGCCATTGGCTCCGCCGTGGGCCTGGGCAACATCTGGGGCTTCCCGTATAAGATGGGCAAGGGCGGCGGCTTTGCCTTTTTGCTGCTGTATGTGCTGCTGACGGCGGTGTGCGGGCTGATCCTGATGCTCAGCGAGCTGGCTTTGGGTCGCCGGACGGGCACCAATTCCGTGTCCGCCTACGGCGCTGCGTCCAAACGGTTCAAGTGGGTGGGCTGGCTGACGCCTATCACCGCCACGCTGATCCTGGCGTTCTATTCCGCCCTGGGCGGCTATTGCGTCAAGTATCTGGTGCTGAATGTGGGCAGCCTGTTCGGCACCGAGTGGGGCGCCAACGGCCTCAACGGCGCCACTATCTTTGCCGAGCTCATCGGAAACCGGATGGAGAGCGTGATCTACGGCGGCGTGTTCCTGCTGATCACCATGCTGATCGTGCTGGGTGGCGTATCCGGCGGCATCGAGCGCTTCTGCTCCGTGGGCATGCCGGCGCTGTTTGTCATGCTGCTGATCGTCATTGCCCGCTCCTGCACCCTGCCGGGCGCCGTGGAGGGTCTGAAATTCATGTATGCCCCCAACTTCGAGCCGTTGAAGGAGGACTTCCTGGGGGTGCTGAAAACGGCCGGCGGCCAGATGTTCTTCTCCCTGTCCCTGTCCATCGGCGCGCTGATCACCTACGGCTCCTACGTGGATAAGAAACAGAACCTGGCGAAAAACACCGTGATTATCGCCTCCGCCGGCGCCATGGTGGGCCTGCTGGCCGGCATGGCCGTCCTGCCCGCGGCCTTCGCCCTGGGCGCTCCGGAGGATGCCATGAGAGGTCCGTCTCTGCTGTTTGTGACCCTGCAGGACGTGTTTGAGGGCATGGGCCGCATCGGACCTATCTTCGGCATCCTGTTCTACGGCCTGGTGGTGCTGGCCGCCATCAGTTCCTCCGTGTCTCTGCTGGAGGTCCCGGTGGCCTACTTTACAGATCGGGACCGGGCCAGGGGAAAGAAGGAAAAACGCTGGCTGTACGCCCTGCTGACCATGGTGGTGTCGGGCATCCTCTGTACCGTCACCTGCGCCGACGGTCTGGGCAGCAACGGCCTGTGGATCCCCTTCCAGCGGTTCTTCGTGGGGGCGGAGAAGATGCCCACCTTCTGCGAGAGCTGGCTGAGCTTCCTGGACATGGTGTCTGAGGGACTGCTGATGCCCCTGTGCGGCATTTGTACCTGCCTGATGATGGGCTGGGAGGTCAAGCCGGAATTTGTCCGGGCGGAGGTGGAGACCGCCGGCAACCGGTTCACCGCCTACCGCTTCTACCGGTTCTGCGTGCGGTATGTGACGCCGCTGATCATGCTGTTTATTCTCTACGGTCAGTTGAAGGATTTCTTCAACCTTTGATGACAGAATTGATACAAAAAATGTAATTATTTGTAAGAAACAAAACGAAAGCGCCGGAAAACCCGGCGCTTTCGTTTTGTAAAACGGGAAGTCACAAACTTTTTTCGGAAGAAAAATAAATAATCTGGCGATTACAGGGGAAAGAGGGAACGATTTGTGCAATAAGACGAATATCAACCCCGTTTCTTGTGAAAAAAACGAAAAGGGGCGGGGGAACTTGACAAGAATATGAACAAACTGTAAAATGATAGAACCAAATATTTGAGGAGGTAAAGCTCAAAATGGAAAAGAAGAGTACGAAAATTGCCTATGGCATAGCCCTTGGCATCATCGTCGTGCTGCTGGTCGTGCTGAAGGTCACTTATCCTGACGGCGTGGCCGGTACGGTATGGTCCCTGCTGCCCCCCGCCGTGGCTATCGTCCTGGCTCTGATCAGCAAGGAAGTTTACTCCTCCCTGTTCCTGGGTGTGCTGACCGGCTCCCTGCTGGTCGCCAACTTCAAGCCCTGGGAGACCGTCCGCGTGTTTATCGGCGGCGGCGAGGATGAGTGCAGCTACGGCCTGATCAGCAACGTGGGCGATTCCTGGAACGTCGGTATCCTGATCTTCCTGGTCATCCTGGGCATCATGGTCGACCTGATGAACAAGGGCGGCGGCTCCGCTGCTTTCGGCCGCTGGGCCAAGAAGACCGTGCACACCCGTGCCGGTGCTCAGCTGCTGACCATGCTGCTGGGCGTCCTGATCTTCATCGACGACTATTTCAACTGCCTGACCGTCGGCTCCGTGATGCGTCCCGTGACCGAGAGCCACAAGATCTCCCGCGCCAAGCTGGCCTACGTCATCGACGCTACCGCCGCTCCCGTGTGCATGCTGGCCCCGGTTTCTTCCTGGGCCGCTGCCGTGTCCGGCTTCGTGGATGACAGCTACATCTCCGGCATCCAGATGTTCATCAAGCAGATCCCCTACAACTACTACTGCCTGCTGACTCTGGTCATGATCATTGTGATCTCCGTCCTGAACATCGACTACGGTCCCATGCTGACCCATGAGTACAACGCTCAGGTCAAGGACGACCTCTACACCACCGAGCACCGTCCCTTCGCCGGCGCCGATGATTATGAGGAAGGCAACGCCAAGTCCTCCGTGCTGGATCTGATCCTGCCCGTGGCCGTTCTGATCGTGATGTGCATCATCGGCCTGATCTACACCGGCGGCTATTTCGACGGCGCCTCCTTCATGGACGCTTTCGCCGATGCCGACGCTGCTACCGGCCTGTGCCTGGGCTCCATTGTGGCTCTGGTGTTCACCTTCATCTACTTCTGGCTGCGCAAGGCCATCGGCTTTGAGAAGAGCTTTGAGTCCGTTCCTAACGGCTTCATCCAGATGGTCAGCCCCATCATGATCCTGTCCTTCGCCTGGACTCTGGGTTCCCTGACCAAGGGTGGCCTGGCCTCCGGTGACTTCGTCAACAACCTGCTGGCCGACGCCGGTGCTCTGAAGAACTTCCTGCCGGCCATCATCTTTGTACTGTCCGCTGTCATCGCCTTCGCCACCGGTACCTCCTGGGGCACCATCTCCATCATGGCCCCCATCGTCTGCCAGGTGTTCGACTACGGTGTTGATCCTCACCTGTGCGTGGTGGGTCTGGCTGCCTGCTGCGCCGGCGGCGTCTGCGGCGACCACTGCTCCCCCATCTCCGATACCACCATCATGGCTTCTGCCGGTGCTCACTGCTACCACATCAACCACGTCTCCACCCAGCTGCCCTACGCCATCACCGTGGTGTGCGTCAGCTTCGTTGGCTTCATCCTGGCTGCCTTCCTGAAGAGCGCTGTGATCTGCCTGATCATCGAGATCGCCCTGATGATCGCTGTCCTGCTGGTCATCAAGTCCGTCGTTGCCAAGAAGCACGCCGGTATCTTCGAGGAAATGAGAAAGGCCGACGAGGCCCTGAAGAATGGCTAAGAGCAGTTCGGCAAACAACCGACAAAAAAACTCCGGAGCGAAAGCTCCGGAGTTTTTTTGCCGTTTTGAGCCGCTGCAATGGCGGGGATCAGAACATCTTGTCCACGTACTTGTTCAGCTTGGCGGCGTTGTAGGAATCCCGGTAAGTGTTCTGGAAACGCTTGACGGTGAGACTGTTGAACTGGAGGATGGAGCGATACTTGAGAAGGCCCATCACAAAGCCGAAGGCCAGGCAGAGCAGACCGTAGTCGACGCGGCGGGCGGTGAGAACGGCCGCGGCAATGACGATGACCGCCACGATAATACCGGCAGCCTGCTTTTTCGGCTGCATTTGCCGGACCTCTTTCTCCTCAATGATGCCCTCCTGGATCATCGCCTCGGCGAACTTTTTTTGAACGCCGAAGGCGGAGATGGCGTTGAGCAGGATGGGCGCCGTGACGAAAAAGCCGAAAGCGGTGAGCGCCGCGTTCAACAGCAGAAGACCGATACCATCCATTAGCTGTTCACCTCACCTTCCTCTATGCAGACCACGTTGACGTCTTCACGGGCGGTGACGTAGACCAGATTGCTGTAGGCCAGGGAGAAGTCCACTGTGTCGCCTACCTTGATCTCCCGGTCACAGTGGGTGACGTCCAGGATGCAGTGGTCGGAGGAAGCGCCCCACACGGTGAGCCCGGGATCCCGGGGGAGCAGGGCCTTCTCGTCACCCACGTCCGCCTTGCCCAGGGCCAGGATCGCCCGGCGCTGGATGCCGTAATCCACGTAGGTGGGCTTGTGGCCGAAGGCGTCGATACAAAGCTGCCCCTGGGGATAGCTGGGCTTGGTCTTCACCTCGATCACCTCGGCGGTAAGGGTAAAGGTGTCCATGGCCAGGTAGTTCATGTCCTCGATGCCCCACTCCAGCTGCAGGTCCTTGCCCAGCAGAATGTTCTCGCCGATACGCAGGTGGTTGATGCCCTCCGGCATGGTGTTCCAGTGGACCAGGGTGAAGGAGCTGGTGGCTCCGCCGGACACGATGTCCAGCTTGCGGCCAATGGCCTTCTCAACCCGGTCCCGCAGGGCCAGCAGGTCGTTCATCTTTTCGGGAGTGGGCTGTACAGAGCCCACGCAGCCCAGGTTCACGCCGATGCCGGCCAGCTCCAGGTGGGTCAGATCCCGCTCCGCGTGGGCGCAGACCGCCACCATCTCGTCCTGATCCCAGTAACCCTCGCGGATGTCGCCCAGGTCCACCATCACGATGACCCGGTGGTTCTTATTCTGCCTGGCGCACTCGGCCTCCAGGGCGTCCAGGGTGGTCAGTTCGCTCTGGAGGGATATGTCGCACCAGCGGACTACCTCCGGCAGCTCGCTGAGGCCGGGGATGCGAAGGAGCAGATAGGGACCGGGCACACCGGCCTGGCGGCAGCGGACGATCTGTTCCAGGCGGCTGGAGCCCAGCTGCTTGACGCCGGCGTCCAAAAAGGCCCGGGCCACCTGGGGAATGCCGGTGCAGCCCTTGATGACGCCGCACACGTCGATGCCCTTGGCGGCACAGCGGGTGACGATCTCGGAGGCGTTGCGGCGGAGCTTGGGGAGCGAAACGCTCAGTCGGGGGAATTGTCGTTCCATATGACACCTCTCCTACGGTAATACTTATCGTAACGTGTATTATACCACAGCTTGCCCGCAGCGTAAAGCACTCATTTCCACGCCGGAAAGGTGCGGATAGAAATTGACAAAGGGAGGGAAGTGTGGTATTTTTTACATGTATGCGAAGTGGGGCAAACGACGGGAAAAGTGACCGGAAATCCCACGAATCAAAGAAAACTTCCGACGTGACGATCGCGCCGAAAGGGATATGAAGGAGGAAAAAGACATGTTTGAGTTTCTCATCGAAAAGCTGAAGGCACAACCCCGGAAGATCGTGTTCACCGAGGGCACCGATGCCCGTATCCTGGAGGCGTCCGACCGCCTGCTGAAGGATTCGTTCCTGAAGCCCGTGCTGGTGGGCAACCCCGATGAGGTCCACGCCGCCGCCGCCAAGGCCGGCTTCGACGTGACCGGCGCCGAGATCATCGATCCCGCCAACTTCGACCGCATGGACGAGATGGTGGAGACCATGGTTGCCCTGCGCAAGGGCAAGATGACCGAGGAGCAGGTCCGCAACGCTCTGAAGAAGGGCAACTACTTCGGCACCATGCTGGTGAAGATGGGCTACGCCGACGCTCTGCTGGGCGGCGCCACCTATTCCACCGCCGATACTGTCCGCCCCGCCCTGCAGATCATCAAGACCAAGCCCGGCAGCAAGATCGTGTCCTCTTGCTTCGTTCTGGTCCGCCCGACCGAGAACGAGGGTCATGAGACCATCGTCATGGCCGACTGCGCCATCTGCATCAAGCCCTCTGAGGATGAGCTGGTGGAGATCGGCCTGCAGACCGCCGAGACCGCCAAGATCTTCGGCCTGGAGCCCCGTATCGCTTACCTGAGCTACTCCACCAAGGGCTCCGGTGCCGGCGAGGACGTGGACAAGATGCGCAACGCCTGCGCCAAGGCCAAGGAGGCCGCTCCCGATCTGGCCATCGACGGCGAGATGCAGTTCGACGCCGCCGTGTCCCCCACTGTGGGCCAGCTGAAGTTCCCCGGCAGCCCCGTGGCCGGCCAGGCCAACACCTTCGTGTTCCCCGACATCAACGCCGGCAACATCGGCTATAAGATCGCCCAGCGTCTGGGCGGCTTCGCCGCTTACGGCCCCATCCTGCAGGGCCTGAACGCCCCCATCAACGACCTGAGCCGCGGCTGCAACGCCGAGGAGGTCTATACCATGGCCATCATCACCGCCGCTCTGGGCTAAGAAACACCGAAAAATGAAAGAGAGAGCCGCTCTCCCAAGGAGAGCGGCTCTTTCTTATCTTCTGGAGCACAGACTGTTATTTGCCCTCTTTCAGTTGCAGGTTTTTTTCGTAGGCGGCGATGACGGCCTCCATGGCGGCACCCCGGAAGCCGGCGCTCTCCAGGGCACGGACGCCCTGAATGGTGCTGCCGGCGGGGGAACAGACCATATCCTTCAGCTCGCCGGGATGCTGACCGGAGAGCCGGACCAGCCTGGCGGCGCCCTCCACCATCTGAGCGGCATAGGCCAGGGCCTTCTGCCGGGGCAGACCGCAGGCCACACCGCCGTCGGCCAGCGCCTCAATAAACTGGCAGACATAGGCCGGACCGCAGCCGGAGAGAGCGGAGGCGGCGTCGATGAGGCGCTCCGGCAGCTCATCCACGGTACCGGCGCAGCGCAAAAGGGCGGCAAAAGCGGCCAGATGTTCGTCGGACACGCCCAGACCGCAGTACTGGATGGCACCGGCGCCTACCGTGATGGGGGTGTTGGGCATCATGCGGATGACGGGATAGGGACCGCCCGCCAGCTGGCGGATGGTCTCGCAGGTGAGACCGGCGGCCATGGTTACCAGCACAAAGGGATCCTGCCGGGCCGCCAGCACCGGGGCCAGGGCGGGCAGAGCCTGGGGCATGACCTGGGGCTTCACCGCCAGAAAGATCAGGTCGCACCGGGCGGCCGCCTCCTCATTGGAGACGATGACGGCACCGGGGATCTCGGCGGCCAGCCGGACGGCCTTGTCCCGGGTGCGGTTGGCCAGGCAGATGGCGGCCGACGGATCGCCGGCGGCGGCGATTTTCGCCACCGCGCCGCCCATGGCGCCGGTGCCGATAAAGCCGATCGTTTTGAACATAGAATCTGCTCCTTTCCTGCGGGGGAGTTCTGTTTGTGCCATTATATCCCATGAGGTGCGCCGGCGCAAGCCGGAAGCGGAAAATGCTGCGGCCGGGAGACGGAGAAATCGGCAAATTCTCTTGAAACGGCACGCAGGGTATGATATAGTAATCTTGATATTATCGCCCGAAAGGGGCCCTGAGGAGAACGAGGAAGAGCGGAGGAAGACGGAGATGAAAAACAAGAGCCTTGACATCTGTATGGCGGTGCTGGGCATCGTGCTGCTGGTGATCTTCGGCGCCAGCGCCTACGTTACGGGCCACACCCAGGTCATGGAGAGCAAAAAGGTGGGCAGCATTTCGGAGATTTCCATCCCCGAGGTGCCGGAGGTCACCACCGACCGGCTCAACGGCGTCGTCAGCGCCGCGGAGTGGGAGAGCCACTATCCCGATATCTACGCCAGCTACATGAAGAACGCCGAGAACACAGGTCACGGCGGCATGCGGATCTCCTATGTGGAGACCGATCCGGATATCCAGGTGATCTATGACGGTATGGGCTTCAGCTTCGATTACACCGAGGCCATCGGCCACAACTTCACGCTGAATGATATCGCCGAGACCACCCGCCCCCACAAGCTGGCCAACTGCCTGACCTGCAAGACCCCCGATATGACCGCCATGGTCAACGCCATGGGCAAGGGCGTCTACAGCATGGACTTTGATGAGATGTATGCCCAGGTCAGTGAGCCCGTCAGCTGCTACAACTGCCACGGCAACACCCCCGGCACCATGGTCATCACCCACGACTACATGGCCGACGCCATGAACGATGAGATCGCCGCCAGCCGGGTCAGCGGCAGCGTGGTCAGTTGCGCTCAGTGCCACATTGAGTACTACTTCGATCCTGCCACCAAGGCCACCAGCGTCCCCTATGACAGCCTGGACAACCTGGATCCCGATTCCATCCTGGCCTTCTACAACAAGATGGGCTTCGTGGACTTCACCAACAAGAACACCGGCGTGGGTATGATCAAGGTCCAGCACCCGGAGTTTGAGACCTTTATGGGTGAGGGGAGCGTCCACAAGGGCATGTACACCTGCGCCGACTGCCATATGGGCGTCAGCTACAACGAAAAGGGCGATCCCTACGCCAACCACTTCCTGTCCAGCCCCTTGGAGAATGAGGCTCTGCTGAAGGACACCTGCAGCATGTGCCACGCGGACCTGCCCGCCCAGGTGAAGGCCATCCAGGAGGAGATCACCGGCCGGGAGAAGCAGATCAGCGCCATGCTGGTGGAGATCAACACCAAGCTGGCTGCCGCCATCGACAGCGGCTCCCTGTCCGAGGACGTGATCAACCAGATCAAGAGCCTGGACCGGGATGCCCAGTTCTACTGGGATTTCGTGTATGTGGAGAACGCCGAGGGCGCCCACAACAGCGCCCTGTCCCGCCAGTGTCTGGACAAGGCGGAGGCCTTGGCAAAGCAGGCGCTGGCTCTGCTGGGCTGACGGAAAACGACCCGTATCTATGGAGAATCAGAGCAGACAACCGCAGAATAACAGCATGAACGGCACCGCCAGGAAGCTTTTTCGCTTCCTGCGCGGCATGCCGTTCAGCTTTGTTTTGCTCTTTGTCATCATCGCGGCCTGCGTGGCCGGCAGCGTCATCCCCCAGGGCGGCGGCGCCAATATGTACGTCCAGCAGTACGGCACCGGCATGGCCAAGCTCATCACCGCTTTGCAGCTGGACCGTGTGTTCACCTGCTGGTGGTTCATCGCCCTGGCGGCCCTGCTGTGCCTGAATCTGGTTTTGTGCAGCGTGTCCCGCTTTCCCGCCGTCCTCCGGGCCTGGAAGGCCGGCGGCAAGCACAACGTGGGCGTCTGGGGCAGCTGGCTGACCCACTTGGGTCTGCTGCTGCTGATCATCGGCTTTGCCGCCGGACAGATGCTCAGCCGCGAGGCGGTGGCCTACGGCATCCCCGGCAGCACCCAGCCCCTGGGCGACACGGGCTTGATGCTGACCATCGACGCCTTTGACGTGACACTCCGGGAGGACAACACCGTAGAGCAGTATACGGCCACCCTGACCGTCACCGACGGCAAGGGTGATCAGCGTACCGGAACCGCCTCGGTGAACCACCCCTTCGACGCCTTTGGCTACAGCTTCTATCAGGACAGCATGGGCTGGGCCAACTACGTGGACATCCGCAAAGGCGGCGAGCTGGTGAAGACGGATCTGATCTGCGCCGGGGAGTACACCTTTCCCAACGACCTGCCGCAGCTGGTGCTGATGTTCAACAAATTCTACCCGGATCTGGTCCGGGGCGAGGATGGCTCCCTGGCCACGGCCAGCCCCCATCTGAACAATCCCCACAGCCTCTACAGCATCTACTATGACGGCAACCTGATGGCCATGAATCTGGCCCGGCCCGGTCAGGCCATCCCCGTCCACGACTATGAATTCACCATGTACGACCCGGTGGAGTACACGCTGATCGTGGCAAAATCCGATCCCACCGTCTGGTTGGTGGGCACGGCCTCGGCCATCCTGCTGGCAGGCTTGTTCCTGTCCTTCTACGTGCGGCCCTGGGAACAGAACAGGAGAGAGAAACATGCAGACGAATCCGATTCTTAGCTCTGTGGAGAGCGTCGCCTTCATGGCGGCGCTGGTGGCCTATCTGGTGTCGGCCGCGCTGTACTTCATCTACGGCGGCACCAGGCGGGACTGGGCCGGCAAGGCCGCCTGCCTGGTGCTGCTGGTTGGCTTTGTGATCCACACGGTGTGCATCGTTTCCCGGGGCATCAACGCCGGGCGGCTGCCCATGACCAACCAGTATGAGTTCGCTTCCGCCTTTGCCTGGGGCATCGCGTTGTGCTACCTCATCTTCGTGAAGAAGTTCCACTTCGACGTACTGGGTATGTTCGTCGCGCCCATCATCTTCCTGGTCATCGGCTACGCCTCCATGCAGAGCAAAGAGATCCACGCCCTGATGCCGGCCCTCCAGAGCAGTTGGCTGGGCTTCCACGTCAGCATGGCCATCATCGGCTACGGCGCCTTTGGCGTGGCCTTCGGCGTGGCCATGGTCTATTTGCTGAAAGGCCGGCTCCACGGCCCTCTGGCCCAGCGGATCCCGGCGGAGAAGACGCTGGACCTCATCATCTACCGGGCCGTGGCCCTGGGCTTCCTGTTCCTGACCATGTGCATGATCACCGGCGCCATCTGGGCCAAGCGGGCCTGGGGCAGCTACTGGAGCTGG
>CACZNU010000031.1 GCA_902782615.1 Oscillospiraceae bacterium
GGTCGAAGAGATAGAACTCGAACTCCGGCAGGATCAGCATGGTGTCGGCGATGCCGGTGGAGCGCATGTAGTCCCGGGCGGCCTGGATGATGTTCCGGGGATACTGGGCCAGGGGCCGGTTGTTGGGATAGTCGATGATCATGGCGTTGCCGATCATGGACAGGGTCTTGACACCGCAGAAGGGGTCGATCATGGCGGTGTCCAGATCGGGGATATAGACCATGTCGCTCTTTTCCACCACGGCGTAGCCGTAGTTGGAGGCGTCGAAGCCGATGCCGTTGACCATGGTCTCCTCGTTGAAGTGTGCGGCGGGGATGGTGACGTGGCGGAACTGACCGTTGATGTCCACGATCTTGAAGTCCACCATCTGGATGTCCTCATCCCGGATCAGCTTCATGATATCTTTGGCGGTGTTGGGCATAATGAATCTCTCCGTTTCTCTGCCCTCCGGGCAGTTGATAGTGACGGCGCGTCGGCCGGAAATGGAACGGAACGCGCGATCTTTCGCTTTTTTCATTATACCAAATCCCGCTGGGTTTGTACAGAGCGATTCGCCCCAGCGCCCCGCGCAAAAAAAGATCCCCGGACTCATGTCCGGGGATCCTCTCTATCATCGATCCCATCAGCCCATGCGGCGGGCGATCTCGTCCCAGGTATCCATCATGCGGGAATGCTCCGTGGGGGGATGGATGGCATAGGGCTCATGGGGCTTGAACCTGTGGATGGAGAAGGGGATGCGCCCCTCCCGCACAGACTGCTTGAGGAAAATGGTGATGGCCGTGGTCAGATCCAGGCCGAACTCGGCAAACAGTGCCTGTGCCTCTTTCTTCAGGTCCTCGTCCAGACTGATGTTTGTACTAACCTTTGACATGGTAGGCACCTCCTAAAACTGTTTTTCGTCTGATGATCGCATCTTCTTTATCGCTTTACTGTACTCTTCCCTCCTGTTGACTCTGTTATACACCCTTTTTTCATGCTTGTCAATAGTTTATGCGCATATTATGCGAGTTTTTTCAAAATATACCTGTTTTTTTGTTAACAATGTGCATGTTACGCATTTCACAAAGAAACGCCCCGGATTTTCCTCCGGGGCGCTCTCGCTGTTTGGTTGTGGATCCGCCGCGGTCAGCCCAGGCGGCGGGCCACCTCGTCGAAGGTCTCCATCATCTGGGACGGCTGGGTGGGATAGTGCATCTCCACCGGCGCCTGGGGTTTATACTTGTGGATGGCGAAGGGGATGCGTCCCTCCCGCACAGACTGCTTCAAAAAGATGGTAACGGCCGTGGTCAGATCCATGCCCAGCTCGCCGAAGAGCTCCTGGGCCTCCTTCTTCAGATCCTCGTCCAATCCGATATTGGTGCTCACTTTTGCCATGATGCTTGCCTCCCAAATCAATAGAATGTGAATGGTTGGCCTGGGGGGGTGATTCTCCTCTCGGTCCACTCTGTTATAGCACATCATACGCCCATTGTCAACACACTATGCGCACATTATGTGCTATTTTTTCGATAAAATCCCCCGTCGCCGTTTCCGTTGACTTTCCCGGGGCGGCAGATTATAATAGTTGCCGACGAGAAGCGAGGCCGATCCCACCCCAAGGAGGCTGACAGATGAGAACCCTTTACATCGATTGCGGCATGGGCGCCGCCGGCGATATGCTCACCGCTGCCCTGCTGGAGCTGGTGCCGGACCGGGAGGCCTTCCTCCGGCGGCTCAACGGCCTGGGCATCCCCGGCGTCACCTATGTGGCTGAGAGCGCCGTCAAATGCGGCATCCGGGGCACCCATGTGTCCGTCCTGGTCCGCGGCGCGGAGGAGGATGAGCACCACGGCCACCATCACGACCGCCACGACCACCCCCACTCGGATCTGGACGGCGTGGCCCATATCCTCCGGCATCTGGATCTAACGGAGAAGGTCCGCGCCGACGCTCTGGCGGTGTACGAGAGCATCGCCCAGGCCGAGAGCCACGTCCACGGCGTAAGTGTCAAGGAGATCCACTTCCACGAGGTGGGGTCTCTGGACGCCATCGCCGACGTGGCGGCGGTGTGCCTGCTGATGGACGCCATCGCCCCGGAGCAGGTGGTGGCCTCCCCCGTCCATGTGGGCAGCGGACAGGTCCGCTGCGCCCACGGTCTGCTGCCCGTCCCCGCCCCCGCCACGGCGTATCTCCTCCGTGACGTGCCCATCTACGGCGGCCAGATCGCCGGCGAGCTGTGTACCCCCACCGGGGCGGCGCTGCTGCGGCACTTTGTCACCCGGTTCGGTCCCCTACCGGCCATGCGCACCTCCGCCATCGGCTACGGCATGGGGAAAAAGGACTTTCCCGCCGCCAACTGCGTCCGCGTCCTGCTGGGCCAGACGGAGGGTGAGAGCGGCGACGTGGTGGCGGAGCTGAGCTGCAACGTGGACGACATGACCGCCGAGGAGATCGGCTTTGCCATGGAGCGCCTGTTGGAGGCCGGCGCGCTGGACGTGTTCACCGTGCCAGTGGGCATGAAGAAGAACCGCCCCGGCACGCTGATCCGGGTGCTGTGCGCCCCGGCGGATAAAGAGAAGCTCATTGACGCCCTGTTCCGCCATACCACCACCCTGGGCCTGCGGGAGAATCTCACCACCCGCCACGTGCAGCGCCGGCGGATCGAGACGCTGGATACCCCCCTGGGCCCCGTGCGGGTGAAGAAATCGGCGGGCCACGGCGTGTCATTCAGCAAATTTGAGTACGAGGACCTGGCCCGGATCGCCCGGGAGCGGGGCATCAGCCTGGCGGAGGCCCGCCATCTGGCGGAGGAGGCCCTCCTCTGATGCCCGGAAGATAAAAAGATAAAACAAGAGGGAGCCTTTTGGCTCCCTCTTTTGCTGTCTCATGGGATCGGCGGCCGCTCAACGGGCACGGTGCCCGCCCGGCCCGCCGGGACGTCACTCCTGGGGCTTGAAGCCCTCGCCGAAGGCGGCGTCCACGGAGCTGACCAGGATAAAGGACTTCGCGTCCAGGGCGTACACGATGCGCTTGACCTTATAGACCTGGGCGTTGGAGCAGGCGCACAGCAGGATATTCTTCTCCTCGCCGGTATAGGCTCCCTTTCCGCTCATCACGGTGACGCCCCGGGCCACCTCGTCGTTGATCCGCCGGGAGATCTCGTCCCCGTTTTCGGTGATGATGGTCAGCAGCTTCCGGGAATCGTTGCCCAGCATGATCTTGTCGGTCACCAGGCTGCAGGTAATGGTCATCAGCAGGCCGTACAGCGCCGCGTCCACCGTGCCGTAGACGAAGCCGCCCAGCACGATGACCATGCCGTCCACCGCCAGGGAGACCATGCCGATAGAGAGATGGGGGTTCTTCTTCTGGATGGCCAGGATCACGAAGTCGGAGCCGCCGGTGGAGGAATCCCGCATATAGATGCAGGACAGGCCCGCGCCGGCCAGGATACCGCCGAAGATGGCCGCCAGCATAGGAGAGCCCTGGTAGGTCCACAGGCGGGGCATCAGATGGTCCACGATCAGTGAGGAGATGAGGATGGTCTTGACGGAGCGGAAGAAAAACTCCAGCCCCAGGGCCCGGAAGCAGAGGATCACAATGGGGATGTTGATGAGGATCATGGCCAGGCCGATGGAGATGCCGCCGTGGAAGAGGGGGATCTTGGCGGTGAGGATGTGGACCAGGATGGACAGGCCCGAGACGCCGCCGGGGGCGAAGTTGGAGGAATAGGCGAAGTTATAGATGCCGGCGCCGTAGAGCACGCAGCCGACGATGTCAAACAGGATGTCGATCCCCAGGGTCTTGGGGTCGATCTTCAGGGGTCTTTTCATGGTGTTCACTCTTTCTCAAGGATAAAAATGGCTGAGCGGCAGGATCTGACCTGCCCCGTCCTCAATCTGATTTATCCTACACTTTTTTCCAATAGCCGTCAACCCCCGTCTGCATGGATATCCGACAGGAAAAAAGAGGGAGCCTTCGGGGCGTACTCCGTAAGGAAGTTGCTGTGAGGCGGTAATTACCGGCTCAAAAGGAGATGAAACCGGCGTGACCGTAGCGGTCACGCCGGTTTTTCTGTGACACTCTGGACTATTGGGTGCATAATCCGATGCTCGTTATAACTACGGACAATAATAGAAGACCTATTCGACAAACTGGAAATTGTAAGTTTCTTTACTATCATATCTTTAAAACTTGTTTTGCTTTCGCATTAACAAATTGGATAATTGGGCCTGAAATGATAA
>CACZNU010000032.1 GCA_902782615.1 Oscillospiraceae bacterium
CAGGCCTCCATGCTGGGCCACATGTAGTCCAGCGGCAGGCGCTTACGGTTCATCCAGTAGGCGAAGGCGTGCCCGGCCTCGTGGGTGACCACCTCCACGTCGTGCTGGGTGCCGTTGAAGTTGGCGAAGATGAAGGGCACCTCATATTCGGGAAGGCCGGTGCAATAGCCGCCGGACTGCTTGCCCTCGGTGGACAGGACGTCCAGCAGATGGCCATCCATCATGGTGCGGAAGAACTCGCTGGTCTCCGGGGAGAGCTCATCGTAGAACTTGCTGCCCTGGGCCAGGATGTCGTCCGGCGCACCGACAGGCCGGGGATTGCCGCTGCGGAACTTCAGCGCCGCGTCGGCAAAGCTCAGGGGGTAGGACTTGCCCAGACGCCTGGCCTGCTCACGATAGATGTCCTCCGCCACGGGCACCAGATACTTCTGCACGGCGATGCGGAATTTTTCCACATCCTCCTTGGTGTAGCAGTTGCGGCCCATGCGGTAGTAGCCCAGCGTGGTATAGCCCTCGTAGCCAAGCTTCTTGCCCATCTGATCACGCAGGTGGACCAGCTCATCGTAGATGGCGTCCAGCCGGGGCTGATTGTCCTTGTACCACTGGCCCTCCGCCTTCCAGGCGGCCAGACGGCGCGCATCGTCGCTGTCTGTCTTGTAGGGGGTCAGCTGGGACAGGGTATAGATTTTGCCCTCAAAGGGGATCTCGGCGGAGGCCAGGATCTTCTCATACTCCTGGGTCAGGTCGTTCTCCTTTTGCAGCTCCGGGATGATCTCCGGAGAGAAGGACTTCAGCTCGATCTCGGCGTTGATGAACATCAGATCGCCGAACTCCTCGGAAAACTCCCGGCGGAAGGGGCTGGCCAGCAGAGCCATGGTCCAGGCCTGGCTGTACTCCTGCAGCTCCGGTCCGAAGGCGTTCCAGAACTTCATCTCACCGTCATAAAAGGTATCCCGGGTATCGATGGAGTGGCGGATGCTGGCCAGCTGGCTCATGGTGACCACCTTCTTCTGGCTCTCTTCCTTCTCCAGGAAAACCGCCCTGGCCTCGGCATAGGTGGCGGCGGCCTTCAGCTTCTCCGTCAGCGTCGCCAGCTGAGACTTGACAGCGTCCCCATTGGGACGAGCATAGGGCATTTCAGAAAACTTCATTTCGGGCTCCTTTGCGATGAAATCAAAGTAATCCGCTTCACGCGGACAAACTTAACTTTTTTGTCCACACCATAGGGATTTTTAGGAATTCCCACAGCGGCACCCACTCTATTTAGAGATAATAACACATAATCTCGGTTTTCGCAATGCTTTTTCTGCAAATTTCGCACAAAACAAAGAGTGCGATGCCGAAACCAACGCTGCCGCCAGGGATTGCGTGGTTTTGCATTTCTTTGGCAGTTCGCTTCATCACGCTACAGTATTTTACCGTCTTTTGATGAGAAAGACAAGGTATATTTCTTTTCATATGCGCTCTCTGACGTAGAAAGCACAGCGGCTTGCGGCAGTTTTTTCAGTACTTTTCAACAGAATCAGCCCAAAACGCGCCGCAGCTGATCCTCTGTGGCGACAGGCCAGATCCGGCGCATATGCTCGTAGATCTTCCGGCGGGACACCTCCGGCGGCTCCGAGTAGGCGGCGGTGACGGCGTCGTAGCCCCAGACGAACTCCGGCGCAGCATAGACGGCGATAGGCCAGCCGTAGGGCGCGCCCCGCTTGTTGAGGCGGCAGCGGAAATCACGGACCACCAGATAAGTCTGCATCTGCAGCGCCGTGACGGTACCCTCGAAGTTCTTCTCCCCCTCCTTGCCGAAGCCAGCCAGCCGGCGGACCTGGTAGGAAAACAGCTCCTCCCCATCGGCAAACAGCTCCATGATCTTGCGGGCGCGGTTGGAGGCCTTTCCGTCCTCCCAGCGCGCATCGAAATCGTAGCCGTCCCGCCGGGCGTTGGCAAAAACCGGCAGCCAGTCCGGAGAGATGAATCCCGCCTTTTTATCGAAGAACTTGCCATAAGCGATCTGCCCTCCGGCGGCGATGATCTGCCGCCACAGCCAGGGGTCACGGGTCGGATCGTCGCTCCACCAGTCCCGGGCCAGGGTCCGTTCCTCCACGGAAAAGCCGGGGATCGCGTTGGCAAACAAGGGCAGAAAGCCGATTTCACGGACGTACTCCGCCAGCTGATCCACTGTTTTGATGCGGTACGGGTCATTCTCCCCGATTCCGTGCATGATCCACTCGCCGTTCTCGTTGCCCATGGGTCACTTCTCCTCTGCCAGGTGCAGCAGGGATGCGGGAATGTGGCAATAGCCGGCGGGGTTCTTCACCAGATAGTCCTGGTGATACTCCTCTGCCCGATAAAAGTTCTCCAGCGGCAGCACCTCCACCGCCAGAGCCGCGCCCAGCTTCTTCTCCTCGGCTGCCACTCGCTCCCGGATCTCCGGCAGCAGGCTCTCATCCGTATAGTAGACGCCGGTGCGGTACTGTGTCCCCACGTCCTCCCCCTGCCGGTTGACAGAGAGCGGGTCAATGGCCAGGAAATAATAGTCCAGCAGCTTTGTGACGGAGATCCGGGTCTCGTCAAATTCGATCTTCACCGTCTCGGCGTGGCCGGTATTCCGGCGGCACACGTCCTCATAGCTGGGGTTGGCGGTACGGCCGTTGGCATAGCCCACCTGCGTGGCGATCACACCGGGAAACTGGTCAAAGAAACGCTGAGTCCCCCAGAAGCAGCCGCCTGCCAGATAAATCGTTTTCATTGTATCTCCTCCTCTGTCGGGGAAAATGTCACTATATAACATATAGAGAATTATACCGCGTTTTTCCCCCGGTGACAAGTATCCAAAAGAAGGCTCCCCGGCACATACCGGGGAGCCTTCTTTACTATTATTCCATGTGATCAGGGACGTCCTCCCATGCCGCCGGGGCCGCCCATCATGCCGCCCATGCCGGGACCGCCCATCATCTGGTTGGGGAGCGTGTCGACCTGCTGCCCGTTCACCGTGACAGTACCGCCGTTGATCACGCCGGTTCCGTCGTAGTCGAAGGATGAACCAGCGCTCACATTGACGGTACCCCCGTTGATGACGATGTTCCCGTTGGAGTCCACGCCGTCCGTATCGCCCGGTCCCATCACCACGGTGATATTGCCGCCGTTAATCTCCACCAGCGGTGTATAGGCAGAGGATTTCCGGGCGGCGTTGATGCCGTCGTCGGAGGCCTCAATGGACACATCACCGTCATTGATGGTAATGACCGTCGCCTCCAAGCCCTCGGCTGCCGTGATATCAAAGGTCCCTCCCTCGATGGTGAGGGTCACGTCGGCGTGGATACCGTCGTCGCCGGAGGAGAGGGTCAAGGTACCGCCGGAGATGGTCACGGAACCGTCGCTGTGGAGGCTGTCGTCCGAGGCGTCAACGGTGATGGTACCACCCGCCACGTAGAGAACGGTCGCCGCCTGGATGCCGTCGGTGCCGGCGGTGATAGTGATATTTCCGCTGTGGATGTAGACGTAACCACGGTCTTCATCCTCCTCGTTGTCGGAGCGAATGCCATCGGTGCCGGCGGTGAGGTCCAGCGTGGCGGCGGCGATCTTCACGCAATCCTTGCCGCCCAGCGCCACATTCTGGGCCGTGACGGTGATGGTGCCGCCGGTGATGACCAGGTCATCCTTGGAGACGATACCGTGCTTGTTGCTGCCGGTAACGGTAAGGCTGCCGCCGCCGTTGATGGTCAGATCGCTGCAGCTGAACACGGCCGCATCCAGATCGGTGTCGCCGTCGGTGGCGGTGTAGCCGCCGCCGTCGGAGAAGCTGTTGTCGGTGCCGGCGGCCAGGGTCAGAAACACCTTGTCGCCGGACTGAACATACAGGGCCGGGCCATCGGAATTGGTAACGGAGACGCCGGTAAGTACCAGCTGCACCTTATCCTCCTCCCCCGCCGCCACGGTGACACTGCCGTCGGTGAGAGTGCCGGAGAGCACGTAGGTGCCGGCGGCGGTGATGGTCACATCGTCGCCATCCACGGTGACGCCCGAGCCGTTGACAGTGGTACCGCCGTCGGACAGGGTGACGGTGGCGGTTACCTCGTCATAGGAGGAGTCCAGATCCCGTTTGGAGAATTCGTAGCCGCTGTCATCCGCCGCGAGGGTGGTGATTTGAACGGTGGTGGTGTCTTCCACGACGGGAGTTGTGGTATCTTCCACGATGGGAGTTGCGGATTTTTCCGTTTCCCCGGTGTTTTCGGCGGCGATGTCCCCGCCGCCGCAGGCTGTCAGCAGCAGACTGCCGGTCAGCAAAAGGGCCGCGAGGCCCGTGTAACGCTTTTTCACAGGGTTTCACTCCTTTCCTCCGCCCGTGCCAGGGCGATCTCCAGATTGCCGTTGCGACAGCGCAGCTGGTCGATGAAGGCCTGCATTTGCCGGTTGTCCTTCAGCTCCACCTGATAATGGAGCTTATAGAGACTGCCCATGTTGCTGGTTTTGACGTTGAGCAACTCATGGAAGTGGGTATACTCGGCGAACACCTGGTCGAAGGCGCCGTCAAAGTGCAGGGATTCGGGGATGGTGATCCGTAGGTCCATCAGCTTGCTGCCCCGAATGGGGATATGGGTGCAGATCAGCATACCCAGGCAGACGATGGCGGTGACAGTCAGGGCGATGGTCACATAGCCGCCGGCGCAGGCCAGGCCCGCCGCCATCACCAGGAAGATGGACACGATGTCCCGGGCCTTGCCGGGGACGGAGCGGAACCGGACCAGAGAGAAGGCCCCCATCACCGCCACGCCGGTGCCCACGTTGCCGTTGACGATGGCGATGACCGTCATGACGATGACGGGCAGCAGGATCAGAGACGCCGCGAAGCCGGCGGAGATGCGGCTGCGGTAGGCTGAGGCGGCGGCGGTAAGCCCGCCGCACACCAGCGCTGCCGCCAGGCCGATAAGGAAGGTGCCGGTGGTGGCGCCGGCGGCGCTGATCGATGTAAACAGGTTAAGCATATCGTTTTTCCTCCGTTACTTGAAATTTCTGATGCCGGCACATGTCCCGGTAGGCGGTGCCGTACTTGGAAAAGGACGCCGGGCGGATGGCGCATTCATCCAGGGCCCGGGCCAGCCACAGGGGCATGGCGCCGTCGGTCTTGATCTCCAGGACCGCCATGCCGGGAGGCAGCAGCTCCTCCCCTGCCGCGCCGGCGGTGAGGGTCAGCTCTGTATCCCGATAGCGGACGTGGGTGTCGAAGGTCAGGCGCAGGTTGGGCGTCGAGGGGACAGTGAATGCCTGGCGCTCATAGCACAGGACCACCGCCGCCCTGGGGCTATCGTAGAAGCCCATGGCGTAGTCCAGTTCCCGGAAGATCTGGGAATCAAAGGGTTTGATGCCGGAGCGGAGATAGGCCTCCGCCTGCCGCTCTGTGATGGCCACGCGGCGCTTATAGACCACGCCGTTGAACTTCTTCTTCAGTTCCAGGAACACACGGCTGTCCGGCCCCGGTGTGCCGTAGCTCCGCAGGCGGAGCTTCTCCTTGTAGGTGGTGGCGTCGATGGAGTTGCGGATCAGCCGATAGTCGGGCGTGTCCAGATACAGACTCATGACGGTGCTCCGGCCGTATTCGTCCGCCTGCAGGTTTCCGCCGATGCGATCCATCAGCGCCCGGCACTGGCCCTCGGTGAGCAGGTACTTCTTCTCGATGCGCCGGAAGATGCAGATATCAGACATGTGTATCACCTCCTTGGATTTGTGTGCATTCTACGGGGGAAAGCTGAAAGCAGCCTTAAAGTTTTAAAACTTTTGGGGAATTCACAATTTGTTTATATTTTCCTCTGAAAAAGTGCAAAAAGGGACGCTCCCGTGCTGGGGAGCGTCCCTTTACATCCTATTCTGTTGCGGTTTGGCGGGTTCATTCCTCCCCGTCGGTGTCCTCCTCCTTGGCCTTGCGGAAATTCACGTAGGACATGATAAGGCAGTAGACAGCCACGGCCACCAGGGCGATGCGGCGGGTGGTGCCGGTGATCACCACCAGCAGCACCAGGGCAATGACGGCGAAAGCGATATAGATCTTGGCACGGATGGTGCGGGTAGTCTTCTCATCCATGGACTCGTCCTCACTTCATGCGGCGCAGGGTCTCCACCACCATGGCCCAAAGGCGCTGGGTGGAGGCGATGTGAAGCCGCTCCCGGAAGGTGTGGATATCCTGCATATCAGGGCCCACAGACACGCAGTCCAGGCCGGGGATCTTTCCGCCGAGAAGGCCGCACTCCAGGCCGGCGTGGATGGCCTCCACCCGGGGCGCGTAGCCGTACTGCTCGGTGAACACCTCCGTCATCAGGTCACGGAGGGGCGAATTGTGGCGGTACTGCCAGCCGGGATAGTCGCCGGAGACGGAAACGGTGGCGCCCTCCATGCCGATCATCAGCTGGCAGATCTTTTCCACCAGCATCTCCTTCTGACTTTCGATGCTGCTGCGGATGCAGAAGGATGCGGTGACATGATCCTCCGCCGTAGCCAGGATGCCCAGGTTCAGCGAGGTCTGCACCAGGCCGGGGATGTCGGGGCTCATGGCATAGATGCCGTTGGGGCAGCAGGTCAGCAGTGTGATGATCTGTTTGGTGGAGGGCCAGTCCATGGGCAGGCCTTCGCCGCCGGCGTCCACGAACACCCGGATATCAGGATCGGTGACGGCATACTCGTTGCGGAAGGCCGCCTCCAGCGTGCCGCAGGTCACGCGGACGAAGTCGGGGTCCTTCACGCAGACCACGGCGGCGGCGCTGACAGGGATGGCGTTGTCTTTCAGTCCGCCGTTGACGGAGACGATACGCAGATTCGGCGCGACGTTAAACAGGATGCGGCCCATCAGCACGTTGGCGTTGGCCCGGCCCTTGTGGATCTCAGCGCCGGAGTGGCCGCCCAGCAGCCCCTCCACCCGGATGGTCAGGCAGACGCCGCCCGCAAAAGGATAGGGGGCGCGCTTGACGGGGATCTCACAGGTGGTCAGGTTGCCGCCAGCGCAGCTCACAGTGAACACGCCCTCGTCCTCGGAGTCCAGATTCAGCAGGCGGCGAGCCTTCAAAGGCGTCACGTCGAGACCCATAGCGCCCTCCATGCCCACTTCCTCGTCCACGGTGAAGACGCACTCCAGACGGGGGTGGCGCAGGGTATCATCGTCCAGGGCGGCCAGCATCATCGCCACGGCGATACCGTCGTCCCCTCCCAGGGTGGTGCCCTTGGCCAGGATGGTATCGCCCTCCACCGCCAGGTCCAGGCCCTCCACGGCCATGTCCTTGGTGCAGTCGGGTGCCTGCTCACAGACCATGTCCATGTGACCCTGGAGGATCACCGGCTCGGCGTTTTCATAGCCGGCGGAGGCCTCCTTGATGATGATGACGTTGTTCAGCTCGTCCTGGTAGTGCTCCAGGCCGCGCTCCACAGCGAAGGACACCAGCCAGTCGCTGACGGGCTTGGTGTTATAAGAGCCGTGGGGGATGGCGCACAGCTCCTCAAAGTAGTGAAATACGCCTCTGGGCTCCAGATGGTCCAAAACAGCCATATGTATCTGCTCCTTTCCGTGGGGATCCTCTCCCCTGTTATCATTCAGCTACATTACTATACCATGTTTTTCCGGCACTGGCAACCGCTCAAAGCTCCTGCCGGGGACCGGGACGAAACTCACGGGATAGCTCACGGGGGGTAATCACGCCGGCGGACAGTTCCGTCAGGCGCCTTTGCAGCCCCTCGGTACACTCTGCCGGAACAGAGACCGTCAGCACCACGTTGGCGCCGTAGGCCACGTCGTCCACGGTGCCGTGGGCGGCGGCCACCTCAAGCTTCACCTGTTCAAAAAGCGGATAGGCGCAGGGGATTTCCAGTCGGGCCCACAGGCCCAGCACAGCCGCGCCAGCAGCGGCCAGAGCGTCCCTGGCGCCGCGGCTGTAGGCCCGGGTCAGGCCGCCGGCACCCAGAAGGATACCGCCGAAATACCGGGTCACCACGCAGCAGACGTCCCGGACGTTCTCCCGCTCAAACACCTTCAGCATGGGCTGGCCCGCCGTGCCCTGGGGCTCCCCGTCGTCGCTGTAGCGGACGGTTCCGGTGCCGATGATATAGCACCAGCAGTTATGGCGGGCGTCATAGTACCGGGACTTCATCTCCCTGATGTACCCCTGAGCCTCCTCCTCGCTGTTCACCCGCCAGATATGGCTGATAAAGCGGGAGCGCTTTTCCACGAACTCGCTCTCGGCGTCGGCAAAGGGGACGCGGACGGGATCAGCCATGGCGCTCTCTCCACTCCTCCGCCGTCATCCGGTAGACCCGCAGCAGGTGGACCACGCCATCGGCCAGGCTGTCCCGGTGGTCCAGCTCCGGCATACGGGTAAAGCGGCACTTTTCAATGACCCGGCGGGACTGCTCGTTCTCATCGAAGTGGGTGCACCAGACGGAGGCGCAGCCCAGCTCGGTAAAGGCGTGGCGCAGGGCGGCCCGGGCGGCCTCCGGCACAAAGCCGCGGCCCCAGTAGGGCTTGCCGATCCAGAAACCCAGTTCCCATTGGCCCTCCCCTTTTTCCAGGAGGGGCTTCAGGCCGATGCTGCCCATCAGGGTGCCGGTATTCTTGTCGGTGATGGCGTAGACCTCCGGTCCGGCCAGAATGGTCCGGATCGTTTTGAGGCTCACCGCGATGCTGTCGTGGGGCTTCCAGCCGGCACGAGGGCCGATGTCCACGTCCCGGGCCAGCATGTACAGGTCCGCCGCATCTCCCTCCTGCCAGGACCGCAGAATCAGCCTCTCAGTGGTAATATTCATTCCCATTCCTCCTTCGGCGGGTGCCAGTTCTCGATATAGTCCTTTATCTGCCCCAGCAGGCGCGGCGTACAGACCGCCACCACGTCCACCGTGGCGCCGTATTCCACAGATTCCACCTTACCCTCCCGGTACAGGGCATCCAGCAACCCGGTTTTGTCATAAGGCAGGTGCAGCGTGACACGGCGCTTGCCCTTGTCCAGCTTGGCGTCGATCATGGCCAGCAGATCGTCGATGCCCTCCCCCGTCTTGGCGGAGATGGACACGGCGTTCTCACCCTTCTTTCCCTCCTGGTCGAAGGCCAGATCGGACTTGTTATACACCCGGATGCAGGGGATGTGCTCCGCCCCCAGCTCGCAGATCAATTCGTCCACGATCCGCTGCTGGGTCTGCCACTGGGGGTGGGAGGCGTCGATGACGTGGAGCAGCAGATCGGCGTACTCCAGCTCCTCCAGCGTGGCCTTGAAGGCCTCCACCAGTTGGTGGGGCAGCTTGCGGATGAAGCCAACCGTGTCGGAAATCACCACGTCCAGGGTGTCGGACACGGTGAGCATCCTGGTGGTGGTATCCAGCGTGTCGAAGAGCCGATTGTTGGCGGGGATGGCCGCACCGGTCAGGGCGTTGAGCAGCGTAGATTTTCCCGCGTTGGTGTAGCCCACGATGGCTACCACGGGGATCTCATTCTTCATGCGGCGCTGGCGCTGGGTGCCCCGTACCCGGCGCACCTCCTCCAATTCCTCCTTCAGCTTGTCGATCTTCCGGTGGATGTGGCGGCGGTCCGTCTCCAGCTGAGTCTCGCCGGGGCCCTTGGAGCCGATGGGACCCTTGCCGCTGGTGCCGGCCTGGCGCTCCAGATGAGTCCACATGCCGATCAGGCGCGGAAGCAGGTACTGGTACTGGGCCAGCTCCACCTGCAGACAGCCCTCCTTCGTCCGGGCACGCTGGGCGAAGATATCCAGGATCAGACCGCTGCGGTCGATGACCTGCACGCCGGTGAGCTCGGTGAGCACCCGGATCTGGGAGGGGGACAGCTCGTTGTCAAAGATGACCATGGTGGCCTCCTCCTCGGTGACCATCCGCTTGACCTCCTCCACCTTACCCTCGCCGATGAAGCTGTGGGGGTCCGGTTTGTCCCTGCCCTGGAGGATGGTGCCAACCACCTGGCCCCCAGCGGTATCCACCAGAGCTGCCAGCTCCTCCAGGCTCTCCTCGTCGGCGCTGTCCTCCCGCAGCACCGGAGACCGGAGACCCACCAGCACCGCGTAATCTCTTTTCTTTTCCGTTGTCTGTTCCATAGTGACCTCGCAAAACAATCTATCAGAATGATTATAGTATATCCGGAATGAAATGTAAAACAAAAAAAGACCCGCATCCGAAGATACGGGTCTTTTTGTGTCACATGGGCGATTACTTGTCCAGGCCGAAGCGCTTGTTGAACTTGGCCACGCGTCCGCCGGTATCCACCAGCTTCTGCTTGCCGGTGAAGAAGGGGTGACACTTAGAGCAGACTTCCACGCGAATATCCTTCTTCGTA
>CACZNU010000033.1 GCA_902782615.1 Oscillospiraceae bacterium
GTGGTCGTACATCTGGTTCTTCATGTCGAAGATGATCTTCTGGGAGATCCAGGCGTTGATGTAGCTCTCCAGCACGCCGATGATCTGGGAGGCCGCCAACGTTATGAAGGCGTAGATCAAAAGCCGCACCAGCAGGGCCATATTCCGGCCCATCAGCGCCTCGTCCACAATGCGGCCGGTGATGATACTGGGCAGCAGGCCCACCACCGAGGACAGCAGAATGGCGGCAAATACCAGCAGGAACTGGAACCAGTAGGGTTTCAGATAGGACAGGATCCGTCTGATCAGCGAACCGGTGATCTTGGGTCGGTTCTGCTTCTCCTCATCCGTCAGGAATCCTCTGGGGCCCAGGCCTTTCACGTGGGGAGGGGGCATCGGCTCACCTTCTTTCCAGGTTTTGTCTGTAATTGATTTATTTTACCCCTCTTTTCCCCCCTCCGTCAAGGGAGGGGGTTTTCTTTTTCGGCCCGATGTGGTACAGTGTAGGCAAATCAACGATCGACTGTAAAGGAGCACCGTCTATGTCCGATTATATCATCGCCACCTCATCCACCTCCGATCTGCCCCGCACCTGGCTGGATGAGCATGCCATCCCCTTTATCCCCTACTCCTACACCGTAGGCGACACGCCGTATCAGGACGACTGCCGGGAGGAGAGCCGCACCGCCGTGTACCACGGTATGCGCAAGGGCGATCTGCTGAGGACCTCCATGATCAACGAGTTCGCCTACTACGATTTCTTCAAGTCCCTGCTGGACACCGGCAAGGACGTGATCTTCCTGGATATGTCCCAGAAGATGTCCGTGTCCTTCGTCAACGCCAACAAGGCCGCCGAGATGATCCGGGGCGAATACCCCAGCCAGCGGCTCTACGTCATGGACACCCTGTGCATCTCCGGTGGTCTGGGCCTGCTGGTGGAGAACATGGTCCGCCGCATGGAGGCGGGTCACAGCTTTGATGAGGTCATCGCCTGGGGTGAGGCCAACAAACTGCGCATCGCCCACCGGTTTACCGTAGACGATCTGAAGTACCTGAAGATGGGCGGCCGGGTATCCAACGCCTCGGCGCTGGTGGGTTCCCTGCTGGCGGTGAAACCGGTGCTCTACGTGCCCGACGGCGGTACCCTGGACGTAGCCGCCAAGGTCCGTGGCCGGAAGGCAGCGCTGACCGCCATTCTGGATGGCGTCCGCCACGACCTGCAGGGCGTGGACCCCACGGGTCTGGAGTTCCGCATTCTCCACGCCGACTGTTTTGACGACGCCGCCTACGTCCGCCGCACCATCCGCGCTGAGTTCCCCACGGTGGGTGAGATCCGCATCAGCGGTCTGGGCGTGGTCATCGGCGCCCATTGCGGCCCCGGCCTGCTGACGGTGTTCTATCTCTGCAACGGCCGCCGGGCCAAGTAACGTTTTTCCCCGACGAGGAGGTGTCCCCGTGAAGATTAAGACGAAGCCCCTGGCCTATGAGGGGGTCCTGGCCCTGCCCCGTCCGGCCCATAAGATGCCCCGCCGGCCCAGTCCCCTGCTGCGCTTTGTGGTGCGTCTGGCCGCCGCCGGGGATCTGAAGGCCACCCACTTCACCTATACCGACCGCCGGCCCAGGGAACTCATCGGCCGTCCCAGCCTGATCCTCATGAATCACTCCAGCTTTATCGATCTGGAGATGGTCTCCCGCATCTTCCGCTCTGAGCCCTACGGCATCGTCTGCACCAGCGACGGCTTCGTGGGCAAGGAGGGCTTGATGCGGGCCATCGGCTGCATCCCCACCCGGAAGTTCGTCACCGACGTGTCCCTGGTGGGGGATATCCGCTATGCCCTGCGGGAGCTGGGCATCCATGTGCTCATGTACCCCGAGGCCAGCTACTCCTTTGATGGCACCGCCACCCCCCTGCCCCGCCGACTGGGCGTTCTCCTCAAGCGCCTCGGTGTACCGGTGGTGATGGTGAAAACCGCCGGTGCCTTCACCCGGGACCCCCTCTACAACTGCCTCCAGAAACGGCAGGTGGACGTGTCCGCCGAGGTATATCAGCTCTTCAGCACAGAAGATCTGAAAACCAAACCTCCGGCGGAGCTGGACGCGGCCCTGGACGAGGCCTTTACCTTTGATCACTTCGCCTGGCAACGTGACAACGGCATCGAGATCACTGAGCCCTTCCGGGCCGACGGACTGAACCGCATCCTCTTCCAGTGCCCCCACTGCCTCACTCGAGGGGAGATGGAGGGCAAAGGCACCGTCATCACCTGCGGCCATTGCGGCGCCAGCTACGAGCTGGACACCCTGGGCCATCTGATCTGTCGGACGGGAGACGGCAAATTTGGCCACATTCCAGACTGGTACACCTGGGAGCGGCGGCAGGTGGCGGCCGAGATCGAGGGCGGTACCTACCTGCTGGACACTGACGTGAACATCGGCATGATGGTTGACTATAAGGCCGTCTACATGGTGGGCGGCGGACACCTGCGCCACGACGCCGACGGTTTTCATCTCACCGGCTGCGGCGGCAAGCTGGACTACCGCCAGGGCCCCGAGGCCTGCTACAGCGTCTACTCCGACTACTACTGGTATGAGATCGGGGACGTGATCTGCATCGGCAACGGCGATGCCCTCTACTACTGCTTCCCCAAAGAGAAGGACGTGGTGGCCCGGACCCGCATGGCGGTGGAGGAGCTGTACCGCCGGGCCAGACAGAAGCGCCGGGGCGGGACAACATAAGCATACGAAAAAGAGCGGCGCACAAGTGGTGCGCCGCTCTTTTCTCATTTTTGTTTTGGTTTATGCCTCCACCGGCAGGTCGATGTAGGTGGGCTCGTGGCCCACCGCTGATACATACCGCAGCAGATCCTCCCGAGCCATGCGCAGCGTGGAGGTGGACAATCCGGGGTGACCGCTGATCGTGTCCTCTGCCAGCAGTTCCCGGTCGATGACCAACTGCACGGCGTTTTCCGTGTCGAACAGCAGCTCCAGCGCTGACACGGAGCCGGGGATGGTCCGGAGATACTGGGCCATGTGGCCGGCGTCGGCAAAGGACAGCCGGGCACATCCCAGCTGGGCCGACAGAAATTTGGTCTTAAAGGGCTTGCCGCCCGGCATCATCAGCAGGTAAAAGGCCGTCTGCTGCCGGTTACAGAGGAAGAGGTTTTTGCAGATCTTGCCTCCCAGGGTGGACTCGATCAGCAGACAGTCCTCCATGGTATCGGCATGGTCGTGATCCACCCGGTCAAAGGGTATACCCAGCTCCTCCAGCTTGTCATAGATAGCCTCCTCCGCGGGTGTCCGCTTTTCCGCCGGCCGCCCGGTATATCGTGTGGGATCAATGCGCATGGTTCTCATCCTCCTGCTTCTTCTGCGGTGCAAAATAGTGGGCCGCGGCGTAGCGGAACCGCTCCCGAAACAGCATCCGTGCCCTCCGTCCCTCCGGCGTCAGGGCCAGGAACTCGTCAAAGGCGTGGACATCACCGGGATATACGTCCGCCGCCGCTTCCACTCCCGCCTCGTTGAGATGGCGGATATAAGCCAGGGTCTCGGCATAAAAGGGCTCACCACGGCACACAAAGGTGTAGGCCGGGGGCAGACTGCGGTAATCGGTCTGCCGGGCCGGGGACGCGTAGGGCGGCACCTCGGTCCGACCATAGAGGTCTCCCAGATATCGCTGCCACCCCCTGTGGTTCTTCTCCGTATTCCAGATTTTTCCGTGGTTGTTCCGGGACGATTCCGTGTCCCGGCAGTCCAGCATGGGATAGAGGGGCATCTGAAAGGCCACGTTCACCTCACCACGGTCCCGGGCCGCCATACACACGGCGGCAGCCAGTCCGCCGCCGGCGCTCTCGCCGCCCACCATGATCTGATCATCCCGCACGCCCAGCTCCTCCGCGTGGTCCTTCAGCCAGACCAGGGCGGCGTAGCAGTCCTCCAGTGCCGCCGGATAGGGAGCCTGGCCCGACAGCCGGTACTCCGGAGATATCACCACGGCACCATAGCGCCGGGCCGCGTCGGCCCCCCGGGACACGTGGACCATCTCTGCCATGCCCGTGCTGTACCCGCCGCCGTGGATCCACAGGATCCCCGGAACCTTTTCCGCCAGTTCCGACGGCCGCAGGATGATGAGTTTCATGCGTCCAGCGCCCGTTTCGATCATTCGCTTTTCCGTGTGCAGTTTCATAACGTGCTCCCCCAGACTATTTTATTATACGCCATGAAACCGGCTTTTTCCATCCCCCAACAGCAAAAAACGCGTAGCCTCTTGCCAGAGGACGGCAGAGGCGTGTAAAATAGGGGCATCCCGATTCACAAAGGAGACCGCCTATGGCCCGTATTATTCAGATCACCGATTTTTCCGCGCCGGAGCTGGATGTCTATGCCCGGCTGACGGAGCGTCAGCTCCAGGGCCGGGACGAAAAGGCCCAGCCCCTCTTCATCGCCGAGAGCCCCAACGTGATCCTCCGGGCTCTGGACGCCGGATATGAACCCGTTTCCCTGCTGATGGAAGGCAAGCACATCGATGGCGCCGCCCGGGAGGTGGTACATCGGTGTGAGGATATTCCCCTTTACACCGCCGATCTGGCCGTACTTACTCAGCTCACCGGCTTTCCCTTGACCCGAGGTGTGCTGTGTGCCATGCGGCGCCGTCCTCTTCCCACAGCGGAGGGGATCTGTTCCGGAGCCAGACGCATCGCCGTGCTGGAGAACGTGATGAACCCCACCAATGTGGGTGCCATTTTCCGCTCTGCCGCCGCGCTGAACATGGACGCGGTGCTGCTGACCCCCTCCTGCTGCGACCCCCTGTACCGCCGCTCCGTACGGGTCAGCATGGGCACCATCTTTCAGGTGCCCTGGACCTTCTTGGGCAGCCAGACCCGCGACTGGCCCCACCCCGGCATGGAGCGGTTGGCGGCCATGGGCTTTCACACCGCCGCCATGGCCCTAAGGGAGGACTCGGTATCCATTGACGATCCCCGACTCATGGCGGAGGACAAGCTGGCCATTGTATTGGGCAGCGAGGGGGATGGTCTCAGTGCCGACACCATTGCCCGCTGCGACTACACCGTCCGCATCCCCATGTCCCATGGGGTGGACTCCCTCAA
>CACZNU010000034.1 GCA_902782615.1 Oscillospiraceae bacterium
CCCAGCTGGGAGAAGCGGACGGAGGCGATCTGCGAGATTGCCAACATGATGAACATGGCCGTGGCCGGCACGCCGGAGGAGCAGAAGGCGTACGTGAACATGTCCCTCTATGAGGCCTTCAACATTCCGGAACTGTGCGAAAAGTCCAGCTGGCTGGGCGGCATCACCGGCGACTCCGGCGACGAGTGGGAGAACATGGCTGGCCGCGTCATTCAGTTCACCCGGGACCGGGTGGAGAAGGAACTGGACACCTGCCCGTGGGACATCGTGGGCAGCGAGCTGTGCAACATGACCACCAGCATGTTCACCGCCAACTTCGACCTTGCCTCCTCCAACGGCACGGAGAACGAGGTGTCCCTCAACATGTGTCAGGCCAGAGGCTGCGGCAACAAGCACTGCCGCGTGGTGGCCGAGCACCGCGACAAATACGGCCTGCCTAAGCAGGAGTGGCTGGAGCACATGCAGCAGCCGGTGGATCCCATCCACGATACGCCCCGGGAGCGGATGGTAAAGGAGGGCCAGTGCCTGCGCAACGGCCAGTACACCCAGGCCTTCGGCGAGGAGACCTCCCTGGAGAACGCCTATCACTGGGTCTCCCAAATGGGCTGGGTCTGGTCCGTCCAGTTCCCCATGATGGCCATCCGGGATATGGCGCCGGATGAGGACGAGTTCATGCGGGTCTTCCGCATCGTCTTTGCCACGGCCGGTAAGAACCAGTTCATCGATCCCTTCGCCAAGGAGGGCCTGCGCCAGCATTTGGGCGTGCCCCACTGGGTGGATGACAATGACGGACGCCTTCTGGGCTCCTACATCATGTACATGCTGGACGTGCAGCAGGTGCCCTATCAGGTGGAGCGATGGACAGAGGATGAGACGTGGCTGCGACTGAAGACCGAGGACTTCACGGCCCGCTATGAGATGGCGCCCCTGGACGAGCTAGTGGACGCCTATGAAGCCCAGTGGAACGGTGCGGCCAAGACCTTGGTCTCCCCGGAGTGGTCCTGCGTCATTGACGGTCGGGACGACGAGGAGATGATCATCAAGGTCATCCGCCGCGAAGATCCCAGGACGGTCTGAAAGGAGGGGATGGAATGCTATTCAAAGAAGATAAGCTCGCACGTCTGGACGCCGAGACGATCCGCCGGTCTGTGGGTTGGTACAGATGGACCCACGACCTGGTGGAGATCACCGGCGCCGACGCCCTGGAGATCTTAGAGAAGATCTACGTCAGCAGCATCGGAAAGGTGCTCCCTGGCAAAACCAAGTATACCGCCATGCTGGACGAGAAGGGCGAGATCATCGACGACGTCATCGTCATGCACATGGACGAGGGCGTATACTGGGTATCCACACTCTACGGCCCCCGCCTGATTCCCTGGATCGAGGCGCACGCGGAAGGGAAGGACGTGAAGGCGCGCCTCATTACCTACGACTGGGACATGTATGCTGTCCAGGGACCGGAAGCCCCCGCCGCTTTGGAGAAGCTGCTGGACACGCCTCTGGAGAGCATGAAGCGGTTTTCGGTGGCCGCCGGCTCCGTCAATGGGATCCCTGTGTACGTCCACCGCTCCGGCTTCACCGGGGAGAACGGGTTTGAGATCTACTGCGCCGCCGACCGGACCGCGGAGGTCCGGGAATCCATTGCCAAAGCCGTGGAGGCTGCCGGAGGCCGGGAGATCTACACCCTGGAGGTCTACGTCCGCTCCATCCCCATGGAGAAGGGATTCGCCCTGAAGCAGGATTTCAAGCACCTCAACCCCTTTGAGTGCGGATTGGGCTGGTCGGTGGATCTGAACAAGGACTTCATCGGAAAGGAGGCCACTCTGGCCATCCGGGAGAACCCCCGCTATCAGATGGTGGGCTTGGTATTTGACTGGGAATCCACAGAGGATATCAGCATCTGGGAGCGTGTCTACCTGTACGGCGTGGAGGTGGGACGCTGCGCCCAGGCCATCTACGGCTATACCGTGGACAAGAACATCGGCTTTGCCACGATCCGCGCCGGCATCCCGGAGGGTACCCGCGTCACGGTGGGGCCCAACGGCTCGCCCGCCACGGTCGTGAGTAAGGTTTTCTGTTAGGAGGTCAGTAATGGGAAAGCTAGATGACAAGGTCTGTATCGTGACCGGCGCTTCCGCCGGCATTGGCCGGGCTACCGCCGTGCTGTTCGCTCGGGAGGGCGCCAAGGTGCTGGCCGCAGCTCGCCGGGAGGACCGGCTGAAGGAACTGTGCGACGAGTGCGCCGGTTTGCCGGGTACTGTTGCGTATTGCGTGACCGATGTGAGAGATCCCGAAGCGGTGAAAAGGATGGTGCAGGCAGCCGTCCAACAGTTCGGCCGGCTGGATGTGGCTGTCAACAATGCCGGGGTAATGGATGACAACACCGCCATCGCCGATATGTCCAACGAGATGCTGCAGGAGGTCTTTGCCACCAACACCTTCGGCCTGATGTACTGCCTGCGCGAGGAGTGCAAGCAATTTCGCAGCCAGGGTGATGGCGGCACGATCGTCAATATCTGCTCCGTCGGTGCATCCCACCAGACGGCCGGCGCCGCCTACTGCGCCAGCAAGGGTGCCGTTCTCTCGGTCACCAGAAACACCGCCTATATGTACAAGGAGGAGGGTATCCGTTGCAACGCCATCTCGCCCGGCGGTGTGGTGACGGATATTCCCTTGGTGATGCCGCCTTCCGATGAGTTCGGCTTCGGAAGGACCAGCGAACTCCTCAATTTTTCCGGTGAGTTGGCAATGCCGGAGGATCTCGCCGACGCCATTCTCTTCCTCGCAAGCAATCAGTCCCGCTATGTCAACGGTGAGGAGATCAAATGCGACGGAGGTTGGACCAGTTTCTAACAATTTTTAATAAGGAGGATATTACCATGGCTTTTTCTCTCGATTCCAAGATCAAGGAGATCATGAAGGATCCCCGTGCCAGTGAGGTGCTGGAGAAGTACGCCCCCGGCTCTACCAAGAACCCCCAGATGAAGCTGGTGGGCAGCCTGACGCTACGCAAGCTGGCCAGCTTCCCCCAGGCTGCCCATCTGCAGCCCCATCTGGAGGAGCTGGACAAGGCGCTCCAGGCGATCGAATAAGCGTTCATGCAAAACAGGGCCGCGGTACGTAAGTACCGCGGCCCTGTTCACGTCTTTCAGAAAATGCGTTGTGCGAAGTGATGTTGCCCTGATGGGGCATAAACCCCGACAAGAACGTTACTGCTCTGCAACATCCACCAACTCAATGGTAAAGTTCAGCTCCTTACCTGCCATCTCGTGGTTGGCATCAAAGGTGATGGTTTTTTCGTCCTTGGCGGTAACCTTGACCACGACGGGCTGCCCATAGCCGTTCTGCAGATAAGCCTGCTGGCCCACAGCGAGCTCCTCCGCACCGGAAACGTCTGCGATAGCCACCGTGAAGATGGCGTTTGGATCAGACTCGCCGTAGGCTTCGGAAGGCATCAGATGGACCTGTACGGTCTCACCGACTTCCATATTCGCCACAGCCGCGTCGAAGCCGGGGATCATCATGCCGGCACCGCAGATGAAATCAAGCGTTTCGCCGCGGTCATAGGAGGAGTCGAACTGTGTGCCGTCATTGAAGGTGCCGCGATAGTGAACACGACATTTCTTGCCGACATTTTTGCCTTTCATAGTGGGCTGGGGCTGGCAGCCGTGGCATCCGCCGCTGTGGCAGTCGCCCTCGCCGCAGTCATGATCGCCGCAGGAGTGACCTTCATCGTGATGATGGTCGCAATTCACCCCGGAACTGACCAGCTCGCCCCGCAGATAGGCGTCCACCGCCTGATCTGCATTTCCCGCCGCGCCGGAACACAGCTCGATGCCGCGCTCTGTCAGGGCGGCCTGCGCGCCGCCGCCGATCCCGCCGCAGATCAGGACATCGACCTTGCGATCGCCGAGAAGGGAGGCCAGGGCACCGTGCCCGCTCCCGTTGGAGCTGATCACATGGGAGGAGACCACCTGGCCATTTTCCACTTCGTAGATCTTGAACTCCTCCGTGTGGCCAAAGTGCTGAAACACCTCTCCGTTTTCATACGTGACTGCGATTCTCATGGTTCATTCTCCTTGTTCTAATAGATTTATGGCTTTTCGATATTTTTCCGCCCGCTCCAGATCCTTTTCAGTTACAACCGGGAGCCGGGACAAATCACTGTTATGTGTCAGGTCAGCAAGCTTTACAGACCTTGCAATTGGATTGCGCTTCAGACATTTTATGTATTCCATATACGGTACGGAAGGATCATGGGTCATCAGAGCAAGGGCGTCCAGCACACCGTCGGAGAAGCCCATTTTCCGCAGATCCTCCAGCGAGTAATCTGTATCCTCCACCACGTCGTGAAGCAGTGCCACGGTCACCGTCTCCTCCGTTTTCATCTGTTCAGCCAGATGAAACGGATGAAAGACGTATGGAAGGCCGCTCTTGTCGAGTTGCCCGTGGTGGGCCTGGTACGCCAGCTTTATGGCTCTGTTTGTCATCTTTGTGTAGATCACAAAACCACCCCTTTATTCCAACTCAAATGATGCGGAATGGATCGTTGCCATATCCAGGTGGGCGGGAGCAAGGTAATAGTTTTCGCGATTTGTGAAGTCGTCATTCCACTCCGATTCGGAACAGATCTTGTTTTCCTCCCGGCCCAAAACGATACCGATGTCCGCACACACTAACCGACCGATCCACTTCGCGGCGTCCGGGGTGATGAGCCCGTTTTTCAGATAACCGACGGTCACGGTGAGATCAGACTGCACCGCCGTTACCGCCAGACCCGTGTCGCCGTCCATACCGCTGTTGATATCTACGCTGACGACGAATGCGCCGCTCTCGTTGATTTCCCGGATAGCCTCTGCATAGTTCTGGCGGACGGTACCCTTAAAGCCGGTGCCCAGCAGACAGTCCACAATGATGTCACTGCCAGTAAAACAGCCGGATGTAAAGGGTTCTATCCTGACACCGATGGATGTGGCTTTTTCTGCAAAATACGCGCCGTCACCCGACTGTTTCCCACTGAGCGTGACGATGCGGCTGTCAATATCGTTCCGCTTGAGGATATAGGCTAGCGCGTAGCCGTCGCCGCCATTGTTGCCGGAGCCGACGGCGATGGTGATGCTGCCGTGCCATACAACGGACAGGTAGACACCCATGGCAGCTCGGTACATCAAGGTGCGGCTGGGCACGAATTTCTCAATGGTCAGTGCGTCGCTCTGGCGCATATTGCTAACGGAAATGCAATCCAACATGTAAAACTCCCTGGTATCAGTACCCCATTTTTGCCTTCAGGTCATGGAGACTTTTCTCGTACTGGGCCTGAGAGATAGCCTTTCGCGCAAGAAACAGATCCAACGTCTCCTTCTGCCTGAGGAAGAGCTTGTGATTTTTTTCTGCGTAAGAGAGCAATTCCCACGCAGTTTCATTCGCCTCTGCCATGGAATGGATCCTCCTGATTGAGCCATGATTATTTACATGTATTATACCATAAAACAGGGAAGAGGGAACCCCCCCAGCTTGACTTGGATGGGTGGAGTTTAGCAAAAATAAAAAATCTCCTGCAATTGGGGAGATATATCCGCTGTCGGCCTACCCGGTTTCCTTTGCTGACAATGCCCGATAATGCATTTTGCTCAAACGATGGATTGTTGATTATTGAATGATTTTCGATTATAATTTTAAGTATGAGATAACGAGATTGACAAAGGAGACCAGACAATGATTCGGAAATTGATCAGACAAATGCTGACGGCGCAAATCTTTTCCGCGTTGACAGTATCGCTGTGCCTTTTGATCGACAGCGTGATCATCGGCCGCTTCCTCGGCGTGGAGGCCATTGCGGCATACCAGCTGGCAAGCCCCATCCTGCTGGTGATCGGGGCGCTGGGCAGTATGCTGGCGGCTGGCATACAGGTGGCATGCAGCAAATCACTGGGGCGGGGATCCCAGGAGGAGACCGACGCCGGTTATTCCTCCGCTGTTGCGCTGACCTTTGGCATATCCTCTTTCCTGATGCTGTTGGTGCTGGCCTTCAGCTCCCCCATTGCTTCCGTTATGGGAGCGGGCAGGGATGGTGCACTGTTCGATCAAACGCGGAACTATCTGGTCGGTTTTATCATCGGCGCACCGGCATCCATGGGCGCGCTGATTCTGGTGCCTTTCATGCAGATGGCGGGGCAGAACGGGCTGCTTATTGCTGCCGTTTTGGGGATGACGATCTCGGATATCGGACTGGACCTGATGAATGTACTGGTGTTCCACGGCGGCATGTTCGGCATGGGTCTTGCATCCTCCATCAGCTACTACATCGCGCTGGTGGTGGGCTGTGTCTACTTTCTGTCAAAAAAGTGTATGTTCCGCTTCTCCCTGCACCTCATTACAAAGAAAAAAATCACGGAGCTGTTTCGAAGCGGAGTCCCTGCGGTGTTCAACATGGCCTCCTCGGTCATCCTGATCTTCCTGCTCAATAAGATTCTGCTGGGAACAGGCGGAAGCGACGCTGTGGCGGCCTATTCCGTGCTGACCTCTATCGGTAATTCCGCCAACTGCATCGCCACCGGAATCGGCGGCGTGTCGCTGACGCTGGCCGGGATCCTTTTCAGCGAGGAGGACCGCTCCAGCCTGGAAGAGGTGATGAAGCAGCTTTTCCGGAATTCTGTGATATTGGGCCTGGCTGTGGGAGCCATATTGGTTGTTTTTGCCCCCGTTTTTGTCGGATTGTTTGTCCCGCAGGCCGGAGCGGTACAGACGATGGCCGTCCTGGGCGTGCGGCTGTTCGCCGCGGGACTGATTCCCTGCTGCATCAACAGCGCCTTGAAAAACGCCTATCAGGTTATGGGCAGAGAGCTGCTGACAGAGGGAATATCTCTTTTTGGAGGGGCGATTTTCCCGGCACTGGCTGCGTTCGTGCTGAGCCGTTTTCTGGGGACAACGGGCATATGGTTCTATTTCGTAGCGGGCCAACTGATCACACTGCTGGCCATTTGCCTCTATATACGCTATCACACGAAGATGCTGCCCTGGGAAAACGGTGCGTTCCTGCTTCTGAAGGACGATTTCATTGTGCCAAAAGAGAATGTGCTGGAAGCCGATATCCACACGCTGCAGGATATGGCGGCCGTTGTGCGGGAGACGGAATCCTTTTGCCTGGCCCATGGGGAAAGCGCCAAGATCAGCAATCGGATCGCTCTTTGTGTCGAAGAAATGGCCGGCAATGCCATCCTGCATGGGTTTGAAAAAGACAAAAAGCCCCACCATCTTTCCGTGCGCGTGCTGTGCAAAGAAAACGGATGGGTGGTACGCTTCCGGGATGACTGTAGAGCCTTTGATCCGGTGCACTATATTCCCCGGGAGGGAAAGGACGCGCTGGGCATTCGTCTGACGCTGGCTATGGCGGAGGAGGCCCACTACATTTACTCATTAAATCTGAACAACCTGACGCTGAAACTTCCGACAGAAAAAGCAAGATGAGAAAAAACCCGTATTCACAACGAATACGGGTTTTCTTTTGTCATACAGGATAAACGCGTGAGGGGGGCTATGCAAGCCGGTATAGCTAAACGGGATTTGACGGCGAAGGAGTAAAAAAGATGATGGTGATTGTGATACAATCACCATCAACATGTGGTCCGAGTGGGGAGACTCGAACTCCCAGCATCCAGCTCCCAAAGCTGGCGCGCTGCCAGTTGCGCTACACCCGGATACGATATAA
>CACZNU010000035.1 GCA_902782615.1 Oscillospiraceae bacterium
AAGTTGCCTCCCTTTGGGCTTTTGTAATCAGCCAGAATGATTGAATTGCAGGAATCAATCTTATTTGGAGGATTACATCATGGAAAAATACATTTAGACAAGCATGTAAAGACCGACAAGCAGCTGAACAATGCGTCTGGCATGCTTGTATTTCTTGATAAACGCTGCCAGCACAAGATCACACCTGGAATTGATCATATCATCATAAGCTCCGCCTCATCGGGCACACATCCACTGAGATGCTTCGCCACTATCAGGACGTGGACATCGAGGGCCTGCGCAAAATCACGGACGCTCTATGAGGGCAAAAAGCCCTGCAATAGATTAGTAATAGCGTTCTCCGTGGCAAACCGGGCGGATCTTCCAAAGTGCAAAAAAAGACCTGGAATCATAAGATTCCAGGTCTTTTTGGTGGAGATAAGCGGGATCGAACCGCTGACCTCTTGAATGCCATTCAAGCGCTCTCCCAGCTGAGCTATACCCCCATGTGGAATTGTCCTTGTCGCTGTCGACTTGCTTACTATAACAGGAATCACGCCGCTTGTCAACCCCAAACTTTGCAAAAAAACAAAAAATTTTGACCATCTGCGCAGATGATGCAAAATTATCGTTGCGTTTCCCGGCGGGATGGGTTAGAATCTTCTGGGAAACAGCCCAGGCGCCGCCCCACTCTATTGTCAACGAGGTGTCCCATGGATAAGAAAGAGCTCGTCCGCACCCTGAAGTTCGTCGCCTTCTCCATCTCCGCCGGCGTTATCGAAATTGTTACCTTTACCCTGCTCAACGAGTTTGCCCATCTCCCCTACTGGCCCTGCTACCTCATCGCGCTGGTCCTGTCGGTGATCTGGAACTTCACCCTCAACCGGAAGTTCACCTTCCAGTCCGCCAACAACGTGCCCGTGGCCATGGCCAAGGTGTTCGCCTACTACTGCGTGTTCACCCCGGTGTCCACTATTCTGGGCAACTATCTGGCCGAGACCCTGGGTTGGAACGAGTACATCGTGACCGCCCTCAACATGGTGGCCAACTTCGTCACCGAATACCTCTTCGACCGGTTCGTGGTGTTCCGCAACAGCATCGACACCAACGAGCGGGCCAGGAAAAAGGAACAGGCCGCCAAGTAACCACGAATACCAACTGCATAAAATGACCCGCTCTGCCGTGTGCAGAGCGGGTCCTCTCTTTTTGGCACGGATTTACGGCTCCAGGGTAAAGGTCATCTCCACCGGGTTGTGGTCGGAATAGGCGAACTGGGTGTCGATGACGTTGGCGGCGCTGACGGTCACATTGTCAGAGACGATGAAGCCGTCGATGGTCAGCACGTACTGACCCTCATGGTAGGGGCCGTCGGCATTGCGGCAGGAGGGCACGGGGTTGGCCTCATCCAGCGGCGCCACCAGCTGCAGGTCGGTATCGTCGAAGATGCCCTCGGGCAGAGGCTGGGCCCAGGTGTACTCGATGTCGGACTCGCCGAAATACACGCTGGAATCGCCCAGGATATCCTTGTTGAAGTCGCCGCCGCCCACTACGTAGTTGCCCTTTTCGTACTCGGCCTGCATGTCGGCCAGCAGCAGGCGCAGCTGCTCGTTGGCGATGGTGCCGTCGGAGGTATAGGCGGACAGGTGCATGTTATAGAGCACCAGCTCCTTGCCGTTTGCCACCGGGATGCGGCTGACGGAATAGCACCGGTCCAGATCCACCAGCTTCATCAAAGAATCCTCAATGGGCAGCTCCCGACGGGTAGCGGAGGTGATGGCAAAGGGCGAGAATGTCATGATACCCGCCACGGACTTGCCGTGGGGCTGGGTCAGGGGGTAGAACAGGAAGGGCGAATCATAGTTCTGGGCCCAGATGTTGGCGCAGCCCGGGAGGGCCAACTGCAGGGGGACCCGCTCATCCCGGTGGTAGGAACGGGTGGAATCCGTGTCCACCTCCTGGATGATATAGAAGTCGGCACCCTGATCACGCACCACATCGGAGATGTTCCGCAGGTTGGCGTCCAGCCGCTCCTTGCTCCAGGCCCAGCTCTCGGTGCCGCCGTCCATGAAAAAGCCGTAGTCGCTCTCATAAGCACCGAAGCCGATGTTCCAGGACATGATCGTGTAGGCCTTGCCGGCCTCGGCCCGGGCGGTCTGATTGTCGGTGACCTCCAGGGGGACGTTGTCGCCGATGCGGTGATAGTCGATGAACACGTAGGCCAGGTAGCCCCCCACGATGAGCATCAGGGCCAGCAGGACGCAAAGGACGATCTTCAGCACTTTTTTCATAATGCCCCTCCTCGGTTTACATTTTTCCTGCCATGTATTATAATGGAAAAAACTCAGAATAGGAAGAGGAATTTTATTTTGAAAAAGATCACCATTCGCTTCAACGCCCCGGTGGTGCTGACCTTTGCCCTGCTGTCCCTGGCGGCGCTGCTGCTGGACGGGTTCACCGGCGGCGCCACCACCTCCCGGTACTTCTGCGTGTACCACTCTCCCCTGTCCGATCCGCTGACGTATCTGCGCTTTTTCACCCACGTGCTGGGCCACTCCGGCTACTCCCACTATATGGGCAACATGCTGCTTCTGCTGCTGGTGGGACCCGCGGTGGAGGAGCGGTACGGCAGCCGCGCCACCGTGTGGTTCATTCTGGCCACGGCCCTCATTACCGGGCTGGTGCAGTACGTGTTCTTCCCCGCCAGCGCCCTACTGGGCGCCAGCGGCGTGGTGTTCATGATGATCGTCCTGTCCTCCTTCACCGAGAGCAAGAAGGGCACCATCCCGGTGACATTGATCCTGGTGGTGATCTTCTATCTGGGCGGCGAGATCCTGGACGGACTGACGGCCCACGACAACGTCTCCCAGATCACCCATGTGGTGGGCGGCGTCTGCGGCCTGATCTTCGGCTTCACCAGTCGGGGACGGAAAAAATAAGTCTGGCAAAAAGAAGGGGACCGGAGCTATCGCCCGGTCCCCTTTTCCGTTATTCTTCTTTCCCGAACCAGCATTCGGTGAAGGACACCAGCGCCGGGATCAGATCCTTGATCTCCCGATGAGAGGTATTCAGACACAGGTCGTAGGACTCTTTGGCGCCCCACCGGCTGTCCGTATACATCTCCCGGAACTGGGCCCGGGACTTCTCCACCTGGTGGATGCGGCGCTCCATCTCCTTGCGGCTCAGGTTCTCTCCCTCCGGGGCTCTGGCCTGGCAGCGGGCCACCTTGGAGTCCATGGAGGCGTAGACGAAGATCCGCAGGGGATCAAAGCTCCTCAGGATCACGTCGGCACATCGGCCCACGATGACGCAGTCGCCCTTCTCGGCAAAGTTCTCCAAAATCTTGCGCTGAGCCACCGCCACCCGAATGGGCTGATCCATGACCGGCATCAGCGGCACGTTGAAGCGGTGGCCGATGGTCAAGGGGTAAGCGGCCTCGATACTGGTCTCCGACACGTTGGCCACGTACCGCTCGTCAAAGCCGTTCTCCTTTGCAATCATCTCGATGATCTCGTGGTCGTAGCAGGGAATGCCCAGGGCGTCGGCCAGGCGCTTGCCCAGCTCTCGGCCGCCGCTGCCGAACTCCCGATTGATGGTGATGATCCTCGTCATGGTCGATTCCTCCCCTTTAATACTCATAGCAGCTGCCGCCCACGAACTCCCGGACCAGGGAGTTGCGGGGCACGTAGGGCGTATGCAGCGGCGCCACGCCGCCCACTACCTTCATCAGATCCGTCAGTCCGTATTCGGCCAGGAAATCCGGCGTCAGTTCCTCGCGGAACTGGGGAATCTCGCTGAGATACTTGGCCAGGATGCAGGGCTCATAGTCGTGGAAGGTGTCGATATGGATGGCGGCGTTCTCCTTGTAGGGCATGATGTAGTTGACCTCGCCCCGGTCCACGCTGCGGGCCCGCTCCACCGTCTCACGCAGGGAGTGGCCCCGGGTGTTGTAGTCCCGGATCAGACGACGGGCCACACGGAGCTGCTCCGGGCGGACGATCCTGTCCTCATGGGTGATGATACGGGTGCGGGGCGCCACATAGATACCGTTGGCCACGCCCCGGATCTTGTCGAAGATCAACGGGTTGAGCATGTGGATACCCTCGGCGATGATAACAGCGTTCTTATCGCCCTGCATCTTCCGGTAGCCGCCGGTCTTGCCGGCCTTGAAATCGTACCAGGGGATGTCCACCTCCCTGCCGTCGGCCAGCTGGCTCAGGCAGGAGATCAGCAGATCCACGTTGACGCAGTAGGGGGACTCCCAGTCCGTGGCCTCCGGGGGACGCTGGTCCAGGGGCAGGAAGAAATTGTCCATGCTGATAAGGCACACCTTCACGCCCAGATTCTCCAGGTAATCCCGCAGGCGCATGGCGGTGGTGGTCTTGCCGGAGCCGGAGGGCCCCGTCAGCGCCACAAAGGGCTTCTCGCCGCGGGAGGACAGAATCGTCGTCACGGCGGCGCTGATCTTATCGTGGAACACCTCCTCGCAGCGCAGCACGAACTGGGTCTCGTTGCGCATGGCGTAGTTGATGTTCTCCATGTCGATGACTCGCATATTGCTATCTCCTTTCCGGGGATATACTTTACTGCATTATAGCACAAGATTCCCCTCGCCGCAACCACCGGCGGCAAAAACCATTTCCGGCCAAAAAAGCGCAGACTACCCCCCGGCAGTCTGCGCCTTCTGGTAATTCTCTCGCTGCAGCGGCCTTATTTCTTCTTGCCCAGTGCCAACTTCAGCACCGTGCAGACCACCACCACACCGGCCACCACGCCGGCGGCAATGGTCACCGCCTTGCGGTTATCCTCCACGAACTCCCTGACCTTGCCCCAGGCGGACTTCACGCCCTGGCCCGCCACGTTGCACACCGCCTCGGCGGTGGTGTTCAGCAGATCCAGCACGGAGGTCAGGATCTTCTTTCCGTTTTCCTGCAGAGTGGTCATCATGGTCTCCATCTTCTTATCCTCCTGTATCATTCGCGCGGCTTGTCCGCTGTTTCTTGCGGTCATATCATACCACATCCTTTTCCGGATTGCATCAGTAAATTGTAAACTTTTCGCAATCGGTAGTGCTACTCCCCCACCACGCAACGTCCGTCGGACCAGACGGCGACGATGTTGTGACGGTGGGTCATGTAGATGGCCCGCTCAAACCGCTCACGGACGGTGAGGGTCCTGCCGCTCTCCGGGAAATCCCCGTCGTCCAGGACGATGGCGTGGAGCTTATCCCCCGGGGCGAAGCCCTCCCCGGCACCGAAGTACCGGTGGCCGGAGGTGGTACCCAGGTAATAGGCCTCCGCCACCGTCAGGAAATCGGTGCGCCAGTTGTCCACGATCCGGCGATTTTTGGAGGTACGGATGGTGGCGGTGATGACCTTATACATGGGCAGTTGGGCGCCGCCGGCGATGTCGCTGCCCAGGGTGACCCACACCCCCTCATGGAGCATCTGCCGCACCGGGCAGATGCCGGAGCAGATGTTCACGTTGGAGTCGGCGCAGTGGACCGCCACCACCCCGGAGCGCTTCATGGCCGCCCGCTCGGTCTCGTCGGACCAGACGCAGTGGGCCATGAGAGTGTGGTCCTTCCACAGGCCGTACTTGTCGTAGGTCTCCCAGTACCGCCGGCAGTCCGGGTGGAGCTGCCGGACCCAGTCCATCTCCGGAATGCTCTCGCTCAGGTGGGACTGGACGTAGAGACCCCGTTCCGCGGCGATTCGGCCCAGCTCCGCCATCAGCGCGTCGGTGCAGCTGGGGGTAAACCGTGGCGTGAGGATGGGCTTGACGCGGTCAAAATGACAGCCATCCAGCCAGCGCAGCGTCTCCGCTACAGACTGCTCTGTGGTCTCCTCCAGCATCCCGGGGGCGTTGTTGCGGTCCATGTTCACCTTGCCCACATAGCCGGTGACGCCGGCCCTCTCCAGCTCCTCCATCAATATCCAGGTGGCCTCGGTGTGGAGGGAGGAGAACATACAGACCCGGGTGGTGCCGTTGGTGATCAGGTCCGTGGCCAGGCGGCGGTAGACCCGCCGGGCATAGTCGGCGTCGGCAAACCGGGCCTCCGTGGGGAAGGCGTAGGTATTCAGCCAGTCCAGCAGCGGAAGGTCCATGCCCATGCCCAGCATGGGGTACTGGGGGGCGTGGAGGTGCATATCGGCAAAGGACTGCATGAGAAGACAGTCGCCGTAGTCGGTGACGGGCGCAGAGGTATATTCCGCCGGCAAACGGTCATATACACCCCGGATCACCCCGTCCTCCAGCACCAGAAAGCCGTTTTCCACCACGTCCAGCTCCCCCAGTCGGGGCGCGCTGACGATGTGGCCCTTCAACACGCGGATCATCCGATCCACCCCTTTCGCAAAACAAAAAAGGCGCTCTGCCCACTCGGCAGAACACCCATAGCGGGACGATAGGCCGCCCCGTAGAGACGTCCTGCACCAACTCCGCAGGACTATATGAGTCTCTTCTCATTTTTAGTATATCACGGCGGCGGCACCATTGCAAGCCTCATATCCGCCGGACAGGCCGCATATGCTTGTCTGTACGAAGGGAGGCACAAACGATGAAGCACCCGTTTTTCCGCCGGGCCGGCGCGCTGGTCCTGGCGGTGGTGACACTGTGGGCCGTGGCGGTCACGGTGGGGAGCCAGTCCCTGCCGGAGGCGCTGCACACCCTCCGCTCCCAGTCGCTGCCGCGGCAGCTGGTGCGGTGGGAGCTGGGGGATCTGTTTCCGCCACAGACCCTGTCCCTGACCACACTGCTGGCCCTCTCCCCCTCCCCGATCCTGCTGGCGGGCCGTGACGCCGCCACGCCGCCGGCCCATCAGCACGACGACAGCAACGACATCCCCGACGACCCGGTGACCACGCCGCCGGAGCCCACACCGGAACCGGAGCCGGAACCTTCCCCGCCCCTGTCCGAGCTGGCAGAGGGCCTCCAGTTCCTGGATAACGGCGTGCGCTCCGAAACGGTAAACCCCACCAATCTCAGCAACTATGCCCTGGCCGGCGACGTGCTGATCCGCAACCGCTCCGACCGCGCTCTGGACACGGCCGCCATGGCCGCCGGCGACTTTGCCGCCAGATACAGTCCCGACGGGCCCCAGGTGCTGATCCTCCACACCCACGGCAGCGAGGCCTACACCATGCCGCCGGGGCAGGAATACACCCCTACCGGCTCCTATCGCAGCGGCGACACCAACGTGAACGTGGTGCGGGTGGGCGACGAGATCGCCGCGGTGCTGTCCACCTACGGCATCTCCGTGCTCCACGACCGAACCCTCCACGACGTGCCCTCCTACAACGACGCCTACTACAGCAGCTATGACGCCGCCGTGGCCTACCGGGAGAAATATCCCACCCTGACCTACATCCTGGACATCCACCGGGACGCCGTGTCCGACGCCGACGGAAACCAGTACAAGCTGGTGTGTCTGGAGGATCCCCACGCCGCCCAGGTCAGCTTTATCATGGGGGTCAAGCAGGAGGGCTGGGAGGAGAACATGAAGCTGGCGGTGGCGGTGCAGCACACCATTCAGCAGTCCTTCCCCACCCTGATGCGGCCCATCTCCATGGTCTACGCCAACTACAATCAGGGCATCACACCCGGCACGCTGCTGGTGGAGGTGGGCGCCGCCGGCAACTCGCTGGACGAGGCCATCTATGCCGGGCGACTCTTCGCCAAAGGCTTTGCCGAGACCATCCTGGCCGGCAGCGCCGGGTAAAAAGCCATTTACACCGCCGCCCGTCTCCGCTATAATGGGGGCGAGGTGATCACATGGCAAAGCTGCCGCGAGAAGCATATGAGGGCGATACCGTGGCCATCGCCCGGTGGCTGATCGGGAAATATCTGGTGCGCCGGTGGCGGGATGAGTGGCTGGTGTGCCGCATCGCGGAGACGGAGGCCTATGTGGGGGCCATCGACAAGGCCTGCCACGCCTACGGCTATCGCAAAACCGCCCGGAACGCAACCATGTTCGGTCCGCCGGGTCACGCCTACATCTATCTGATCTACGGCGTGCACTGCTGCCTGAACTTCGTCACCAACGGCGAAGGGGAGCCGGACGCGGTGCTGCTGCGGGGTCTGGTACCCGTCTACGGCGCAGGCACCATGTCCCGGCTGCGTTTTGGCCGCTCTTACGGGGAGCTGACGGCCTATCAGCGGAAAAATCTCCTCAACGGGCCCGGCAAATGCTGTAAGGCATTGGCACTTGACAGGTCGCTGAACGGAACGGATTTGACGGGTGATGAGCTGTTTATCTGCACCTCACCGGCCGACGTGGGTCTGCCGGCGGTGCCGGAACCGTCCGACGCGATCCGCACCGCCAAGCGGGTGGGCATCGACTACGCGAAGGAGGCCAGGAACTTCCCCTGGCGGTTTATTGGGGAGGAAAAGCCATGCTGATCTTCGACATGGACGGGACGCTCATCGACTCCAACGGCATCTGGCGCACCGTGGACGAGACATTTTTGGCCCGGCGGGGCCTGCCCTACACGAGAGAATACTATGAGGGCGTGGCCCACACCATCTTCCCCATGGCGGCGGTGTTCACCAAGGAATACTGTCACCTCAGCGAGACCACCGAGGAGATCATGGCTGAGTGGATGGAGCTGGCCGGGGATATGTACGCCACCTCTGTGCCGGTGAAGCCGGGTGTGGTGGATTTTCTGGAGAAATGCAAGGGGGCCGGGGAGCGGATGATCGTTCTGACCTCCAGCGTGCCGGTCCACTGCCGGATGGCCCTCACCCATCTGGTACTCCTCCCCTACTTCGAGCAGATCCTCTTTGCCCATGAGCTGGGAATCGATAAAAAGGATCCCGCTATCTTCCACAAGGCTGCCGAGATCATGGGTGTAAAGGAAAGTGACTGTACGGTATTTGATGACTCGGTGGCCTCCTGCCGCAGCGCCAAAGCCGCCGGGATGACGGTGATCGGCGTGTACGACGAGTTCTTCCACGTATCCTGGGAGGAGATGCAGGGCGTTTGTGACCGGACCATCCGCAGCTTTGAGGAGCTGCTGTAAAGCGCAAAAAAAGATCCCACCGGAATTCTCCGGTGGGGTCTTTTTTTAGAAGCTGCCGATGGGGATGGAGCCGTCGTCCTTCCCTTTTTCAATGGAGAGGATCTGGACGAAAAACGTCCGGCCGTTCTCCATGTGGACCTCCACCCGGTCCCCGGCCCGGTGTCCCATCACCGCCTTGCCCACCGGCGACTCCTTGCTGATAAGCCCGGCCAGCGCGTCCTGCCGCAGGGTGGTCACCAGCTGGATGGTGCGGCGCTTGCCAGTGTTCTCCATCAGGATCTCCACATGATCGTACAGGCCGGCGGTGTCGGCGCTGGAGCGGTCCTCAATGACCTTTGCCGTTTTGATCATCCGCTGGAGATAGCGGATGCGGGCATCGTTTCGGTTCTTGTCCTGCTTGGCCGCCTTATACTCAAAATTCTCACTGAGATCGCCGAAGGCACGGGCGGTCTGCACGTCCTCGATCAGCTTGGGACGCAGCACCTGCACCCGGTAGTCGATCTCCTCCTGCATCTTTCGGATATCCTCACGGGTCAGTTCATCATACATGGTCGTTTCCCTCCATAATGTCGTTCAATCGCCGGAGCCCTTCCCCCAGTCTCTCCAGCTCGATGCCGGAATAGTTCACCACCAGCACGTGAGGCGGTGATTGGGCGGGGTCGCGGTAGTAGTCGGACAGCAGGGCCAGACGGATCTCCCGCTCCGCCGCCCGGCGGCGCAGCTCCCCATCCGGCAGGTCCGTATCCAGCCGCACCAGGAAGTGGAGCCCCGCGTCCTGCTCCGCGATCTCCGCCTGGGGCAGTCCGGCCCGGATAGCGGCGATGACCGCGTCCCGCTTCTTGTGGTAGCGGGTCTTGATGCGGCTGAGATGGTGCTCATAATGGCCCTGGGACAGAAACTCCGCCAGGGTGTACTGCTCAAAGCTGGAGACGGCGCAGGCGTAAAAGCCCAGACGGCGCCGGTAGGCCGCCAGCAGATGGGGCGGCAGGATCATATAGCTGACGCGGATGGACGGGGCGATGGTCTTGGAGAAGGTGTTCAGATAGATAACCCGTTCCCGCTCATCGGCGGAGAACAGCGTGGGGATGGGCCGCCCCACGAAGCGGAACTCGCTGTCGTAGTCGTCCTCCAGGATATACCGTCCCTCCTTCTCCCCCGCCCAGCGCAACAGCTCCTGGCGGCGGCCGATGGGCATGACGATGCCGGTGGGATAGTGATGGTTGGGGGAAATATGCACCACGTCGGCGTCGCTGCGGCGAAGAGCCTGGGCGCTCAGACCGCTCTCATCCAGAGCGATGGGGCGGACGGTGACGTTGTCGCTCTCATAGATCTTGGCGATCTTGCTGTAGCCCGGGTCCTCCACGGCGTAGCACTTGTCCCGACCCAGGAGCTTGATGAGCAGGCTGTAAAGCGACTCGGTGCCGGCGCCCAGGATGATCTGGCTGGCGCTGACGCCCATGCCCCGGAAGGCCCGGAGCCAGTCGGCGATAGCCCGCCGCAGTTCCAGGGCGCCGGTGGACGGCGTGGGGCGCAGGAGATCGGTGCTCTTATCCAGGATGGTCCGGCGCATCAGCCGGGCCCAGGTGTCAAAGGGGAAATACTCCGCCGCCGTGGAATTGGTGACGAAGTCCAGGAACCAGCGCCGCTCCTCCGGTTCTCCCGGCTCCGGCGGCAGCTTGGAGTTCTCTGGCTCCGGCGGCGTATCCACCGGGCAGACGTAGTAGCCCCGCTTCTCCTCGGAGCGGATATAGCCCTCCGCCGCCAGCTGTTCATAGGCGTTCTCCACCGTCACCACGCTGATCTCCAGATGGGCGGCCAGGGCCCGCTTGGAGGGGAGCTTCTCCCCCGTGGCCAGCGTGCCCCGGACGATGTCGCCGCGGATGGCGCTGTATAACTGCTCATACAGGCTGATGCCTTTGGTTTTATCCAGCGAATAGGTCAGCATGGCGCCCTCCATCTGGTCTTATCATTCATTTATAATTTGGATATTTCCGTCATGTCAGATTATACTATAATGCAGTTAAGAGGAAAATGCAAGGGGATGATGCAGATGAAAACAAAAAAGCTGCACATGATGGTCCATACCGCCTTGATGGCGGCACTGGTCTGCGGGGCCACCGCGGTGATCCGCATCCCCTCCCCCACCGGCGGCTATGTGAACGCCGGAGACGGCATGGTGCTGCTGTGCGCCTGGCTGCTGGGACCGTGGTACGGCGGCGCAGCGGCGGGTATCGGCTCATTTCTGACGGACCTGCTGATGGGCAGTCCCCTCTATGCGCCGGGCTCACTGGTCATCAAGGGGCTGGACGCCCTGGCAGCCGGACTTCTGTTTCGCATGCTGGGGCAGTCCCGGAAGGCACAGCTCCTCAGCGGCCTGGCGGGAGAGCTCATCATGACAGCGGGCTACTTCGGCTATACTGCCCTGCTGCTGCAGAAGGGGCTGGGCGCGGCTCTGAGCATCCCCGGCAATCTGGTCCAGGGGTGCGTGGGACTGGTCATCGGCATGGTTCTTCTCCACGCCCTGGAAAAGGCAGCGATATCAGACAATCATTTTGACAGGAAAGAGGTGCTTCATCATGGCAGGTATCATTCATGAGGCGGAATCACAGGAGCTGCTGGAAGAGATCCGTCAGCAGGCGGCACAGGCCGCCGCGGAGCTGGTGGAGGCGGCTCATCTTCGCCGGGGGCAGATCGTGGTCATCGGCTGCAGCAGCAGCGAGGTGGTGGGTCGCAAGGTGGGCAGTTGGTCCACGCCTGAGGTGGGCCAGGCCATCTTCGAGGGTCTCAGCAGCGTCTTGGACCCCCTGGGCATCTATCTGGCCGCCCAATGCTGCGAGCATCTGAACCGGGCGCTGATCGTGGAACACGCCGCCGTACCGGGCGCCGACATCGTCAACGTGGTGCCCCAACCCAAGGCGGGCGGTTCCTTTGCCACCGCCGCCTATCACGCCTTCCACCATCCGGTGGCCCTGGAGGAGATCCGGGCCGATGCCGGTCTGGACATCGGCGGCACCCTCATCGGCATGCACCTGAAACAGGTGGCGGTGCCGGTACGGTTGACCCGGAACCATATCGGCCAGGCCATTGTGCTGGCCGCCCGGACACGGCCCAAGTTCATCGGCGGCGAGCGCGCGGCCTATGACATGACGCTGAAGGACGGCTATCCGGAGGATTGATCCACAGCGCAAAAAAGCGCCTGCCCCATTGGGGCAGGCGCTTTTGTTTGGTTTACGATGCGAAGCCTTACTTGGCAGCCTTGGCGGCGCGGATGGACTCGATCAGCTCGGGAACGACCTTGAAGAGGTCGCCCACGATACCGTAGTCAGCCACCTCGAAAATGGGGGCGTTCTCGTTCTTGTTGACGGCGATGATGCACTCGGACTCCTGCATACCAGCCTTGTGCTGGATAGCGCCGGAGATACCCAGAGCCACATAGACCTTGGGATGGACG
>CACZNU010000036.1 GCA_902782615.1 Oscillospiraceae bacterium
CCGTGTGGAGTTCAATCCCAACGGCACCGCCAAGGCCGATCCCGTGACGCTGCAGACCGCCGAGCCCGACATCTTCGTGGGCGGCGATGTCTACACCGGCCAGAAGTTCGCCATCGACGCCATTGCCGCCGGCAAGGAGGGCGCCATCTCCCTGCACCGGTTCGTCCAGCCTCACTCCAGCCTGACCATCGGCCGCAACCGCCGGCAGTTCATCGAGCTGGACAAGAAGGACATCCGGGTCAACGAGGAGACCTTCGACAACACGCCCCGCCAGCGCATCGGCTACAACGAGGCTCTGCGCCGGACCTTCCGGGATGAGCGCATCGCCTTTACCGAGGAGCAGGTCAAAAAGGAGACGGCCCGCTGCCTCAGCTGCGGTGCCTCCGTGGTGGATCCCAACAAGTGCATCGGCTGCGGCGTCTGCACCACCAAGTGCGCCTTCGACGCCATCCATCTCCACCGGGACAACCCGGAGTGCTCCACCATGCGGACTGCCGAGGACAAGCTCAAGGGCATCCTGCCCTACGCCGCCAAGCAGGCCATCCACGTGAAGCTGGCGAGGAAGAAGTAATGCACGAGCTGGGAGTCGTCTTTCACATCATCGGCGATCTGGAGAAGGTGGCCGCCGAAAACCGGGTGCGGCGCATCAGCAAGGTGACGCTGGAGCTGGGCGAGGTGTCCACCGTCATCCCCCGGTATCTCACCGACTGCTGGCAGTGGGCCGCCGCGAAAAACGAGCTGGTCCGGGGCGCGGAGCTGGTCATCGAGCCCATCACCGCCGTCACCTACTGCGAGGACTGCCGGCGGGAGTACCCCACCGTGCAATACGGAAAGACCTGTCCCCATTGCGGCAGCGAGCGCACCTATCTTCTCCGGGGCAATGAGTTCCTCATCAAGGAGATCGAAGTGCCGGAGCAGGAGTAGTCCGGCTGTAAAAAAGAAAACCCGCCGAGGCGTCCCTCCTCATGAAGGGTGCCCCGGCGGGTTTTTGCTGTCAGTTGCCGGTGCTGAAGACCACCGGAACGTCTCCCAGATCCAGATGGGTGATCTGGTCGGTGACCTCTTCTATGGTGGTATCCACACCGTAGATGGTCACCTCACCGTGACGGAAGGCGGCGCTGGCGATGATCCAGTTCTCCATCTGCGCCACGTCAAATCCTGTACCGTCCGCCGATTTGATATTTTCCAGAAGCGTAACGTTCTCCCCGATGAACCACGCCGGTCCCAGCGGCATAGCGGGACAGTAGCGAAAAGCCAACTGGAAACAGCCGCCGGAATCGGTGCGATAGCACCCCCTCACTTCTGCTGAAAAGAGCTGCTTCGCCCTCTCCTCCGGGGCATTCTCCTGTCCCTCGGCCCAGACGAGGCCCTTGCCCTTGGTGATGAGACAGAGGAAGCTCTCCTCCACAGGGATGAGGGTGGTCTCCAGGTAGCTTACGTCCGGGCGATAGTACTTCTGATGCTTCCACATAGCGCCCAGGGACGGCATGACCTCTGCGTTCCCGACAAGGATCCAGTCAAAGCCTGCGGTGTTGATCATCTGGCCGTTTTCTCCCCGCTTCACGAAGGACCCGTCAAAGTGGTAGGACCGGCCGGACCTGTCCAGAAGGCTCTGGACGTTTTCCAGGGCAATCTCGACCTGAGCGTCGGCGCCATACTCGGACAATCCGTCCATAAAAAACAGGGAGCTGAGGCCGTCCTCTGTCCCGGGAAATTCCCGCCAGAACTCATCGCTCGTCCCTGCGACATGGGCCCGGTATCCGGTGACAGCGCCCCACACGGCGGTCAGGCACAGCACGGCCGCCGCGGCGGCGATCAGCGCCGCACGGAGGGTGCGGTGCCGATTCCGGCGCATCGGCAGGTGGGCAGTCTTGACAGTGGATTCATCCAGTTCGCCCAAAGCCAGCAGCAGTTGCTTGCTTGTCATAGCAATTCCTCCTTTTCCAAGTAGTGCCGCAGCTTTTTACGGGCCCGGTAGAGCTGGGTCTTTACCCGGCTCTCGGACCAGCCGAAGCGTTGGCAGATGTCGGCGATAGGGTCCATGTACCAATAGCGGCACACAAAGATCTGTCGGGTCTGTGGGGGGAGCGTACCGACGAAGCGCCGCAGCACCCGCTCCAACTCCGCGCTCTCCACCCGGGATTCCACACTTTCACCGGAGGGAAGACACTCTGCCAGTTCCTCCAGAACCACCTCGCCCTGGCCACCGCCCCGCTTGACAGCATCCCGCTTTTCCAGGGCATTGACGGCAATGCGGCGGGTCAGCTTCCCCACAAAGGGGGCCAGATTCTCCGGCCGATGAGGCGGGATGGCATTCCACGCAGCCAGATAGGCATCGTTAACGCACTCCCGGGCGTCTTCCCCGTCACCCAGAACGCTGCGGGCGATGGATAGGCAGTAGTCATCCAGCCGGGAGGCCGTCTCCGCCAGGGCCCGCTCGTCCCGGCGCCAGTACAGCTCCACGATATCCCGGTCTTCCATCGATATACCTCCTTCCACCTGTGATAAGGCCTTTCACCTATCTACTCAGAAATCGGACGGATTCGTCACAAAAAACGCAAAAAAAGAAGAGCCCCGAAGGAGGCACTTCGTAAGGAGGTGTCTCCTTCGGGGCTCTTCGCAATCAGTCAGAATGAGCGAACTGTTTATAGCAAAATGATGAGGGGCACCAGTACGGGAACCAGCAGCGAGAGGATCACGCCGGAGACAAAGGAGTATATGGTGATCCGCTCGTGGGTGGCCCCGATCACCACCGGGAGCACCGTATCCATGGCCGCCGCGCCGGGTAGGGCCACGCATTCCAGATAACCCACGTACCGGGCGACAAGGGGAATGGAAACGATAGAGAAGATCTCCCGCATTACGTTGGAGAGAAAGGCAATCGCAGATACAGACAGTGAATACGGGGCCAGCAGGGTCGGGGCCAGAGAGTACCACCCGAAGCCTGCGGAGGCAGCCATGGCATCCTTGGCGCCAAGGGGAAGCAGAAGACCCGCCGGGAGAGCAAACAGGAGCGTTCCAACGACTACCGCCAGGGGGATCAGCAGCACCTTGAAGCCCGCCGCTCTGATATCCCGCAGCACGTTGCCCTGGCGGCCCATATCCATGCCCACCAGAAAGAGCAGCAGATAGAGTCCAAAGTCAATGACCGTACCGCACCACGCTGTGGCGTTGTCGGGGATGATGAAATAGCCCACCGCCATGCCAAGGACAACAGCGACTACGATCCGTTTCGTCAGTGCGTTATCGGCCTTGCCGGCCTGGGTGGAATCGGCGTGCTCCTCTGTGCTCATATCTGCGGGGCGTCCGAACCGATCCAGCTTCAGAACAAAACGCCGGAGAAGGGTTACGGTAATGATAGATCCCGCCATGGACAGTATGGTGATCAGCAGGGCGGCCAGACCGATTTCTCCCAGCGAGGCGATCACCTGATCGTCGGCTCCCAGCTTGATCCCCAGCGTGACGATCAGTATCATCAGAGCAGCAAACTGCAGCTTTCCCAGCCAATAAGCCGCCCGCTTACTCCAGCGGCCTCGGCTGCCCAGCACGGCTCCGATGGTAACAAGTGCGATATATATGACCAGGTTGAGCAAGGTGTCCTGTGTGGCGTTCATAGGCGTGACCTCTCTTCCAAAAAAAGATTATTCACAGTGCAAGCACAATGATAGCATAAAACAAGTCAAATACAAACAACAACTTACATCTGTCAAATGGAAAGACAGGGCACACCTCCGTGCGGCAGCTATCGCACGGAGGTGTGCCGTTGAGGAAATTATCTCACGGATGCTGTTACTTGCTCACGCGGCTGACGATACCCGTGATCACCAGAATTCCGGCCAAAGCCGCCAATATTATATCGATAGAAGTCACGCTTCACGCCTCCTTTCGCCGTAGTTCTTCCTGTCATCTACAGAATATCACGGCGGTTAGCATTTGTAAAACGCATCTTTATCATCAAAATCATGAGAAAAAGTTTGTATAGCAGAGGCGGATATGATATACTGCTATGGGGTGATCGTCTATGAGCATTACAAAGTATCAGATCCTTGTGACCGTCGCCGAATGCGGGAGCTTCACAAAGGCCGCCGAGCTGCTGGGATTCACACAATCTGGCATCAGCCACGCCGTCACTGCGCTGGAGAGCGAGTTGGGACTGAAGCTGCTGAGCCGCAGCAGAGGCGGAGCCACATTGACGGCGGATGGCCGGACCCTTTTGCCTCGCTTTCGGGAGATGTGTGAGCTGCAGCGTCGAATGGAGGTGCAGAGCCGGGAGCTGCGGGGACTGGACATCGGGCTGGTGCGGATTGCGGCCTTTGCCAGCATTTCCCTCCAATGGCTGCCATATATTCTCAGTTCCTTCCGTGCTCTCTATCCGGGCATAGAATTTGAGCTGCTGCAAAGCGAGGACAACACACAGACCGAGCAGTGGCTGCTGCAGGGCCGGGTAGACTGCGGCTTTATGAGCATGCCCGCCGCCTCCGAGGTGGACACCTGGCTTCTTCATCGGGACGAGTGGAAAGTGCTGACAGCCACAGACCATCCGTTTGCAGGGATTGCTGCGTTTCCGCTGGGTGCCCTGCAAGAAGAGCCCTTCATTCAGCTGAACGAGGGCAAAGACTTTGAGATCGAAGCGGTGTTCGAGGCGCAGGGGATCTCACCCAACACGCAATTTACCGTCGCCCAGGATCAGACCATCATGGCCATGGTGGAGCAGGGATTGGGGATCAGCATTATGCCGGATCTGATGTTGGAGCGCAGTCCGTATCGTATTGCAGCGGCTCATTTGCCCACTCCCCTTTTTCGCGACCTGCGTATTGCCGTGAAGGATCAAGCGGCCTGTTCCCGGTCTACCCTCCGGTTTGTAGAGCATTGTCAGGAGTGGGTGGCGCAGCATTACGGCCAGGGATATCCCTGTCTGCGGTAGTAGCGAGCATCGGGTTTTGACCCCAAAAGCCGGAAAAAGCAGACAAAACAGGCGTGACCACAGCTGTCACGCCTGTTTTATATTCCTTTTAGCCGGTAATTGTTCTCTCAAAGCAACTTCCTTGCGGAGAGTCCCGCGGAGGGCTCTTCTTTTTTTGCAATCAGATGCGGATGGCCAGGTTGTAGGCGGCCTTGGTGGCCTGCCACATGTTGCCGGGCTTCTGGGTGTTGTAGCTGTCGCCGATGTTGTGGACCTCGGGAGCCACGTGGTCCATCTGGGCGGACAGGAAGGGCCGGTCGTCGCCCTTGTTGCCGATGGCCAGGACCACCAGGTCGGCGTCCAACTGCTCGATATACTCCTCGTTGGTCATCTTGGGAGCCAGCGGGTTCTCCACGTTCTTGGGGATGATGGGCGTCCAGGTGCAGTAGGGGTCGGGCACGGCCTTGCTGCGGTTCCGGGCGATGATGACGTGACCGTCCTCAAAGCGGGTGACCCGGGCGCAGTTGATGAGCTTGCCGCCGTCGGCCTCGAAGTAGTGGATCAGATGGCCGCGGTTGGCGGTGCAGGCGCCGTCCTCAAAGTACTCCAGCATCTCCACGCAGGTGACATCCCGCTGATGCTCGGTGGCCAGCCAGAAGGCGGTCTCCAGACCCACGGCGCCGCCGCCCACAACGACGATCTTCTTGTCGCTGTCCTTCAGCTCCTCGGGGTGGGTCAGCAGATGGACAGCCTCCACGTGGCGCATGGTGTCGATGCCGGGGAACTTGGGCTGGCCCTCACGGGAGCCGTTGGCGAACACCACGGCGTCGTAGCCGGCGGCCTTCAGCTCCTCGTTGGTGACGGTGGTGTTCAGATGCACCGTCACGCCCTCGGTCTTCTCGGTCTGACGGATCAGCCACTCCATGTAGTTGTGGAGATCGAACTTGCTCAGGGGGGCGCCGGCAGCGTGCATCTTGCCGCCCATCTTGTCGGCCTTCTCGAAGATCTCCACCGTGTGACCACGGCGGGCGGCGGTAATGGCGAAGTTCAGTCCGGCGCAGCCGGCGCCGATGACGGCGATGCGCTTTTTCACCTCGGCGGGGGCGGGCACGGCGGGCAGCAGCTCCTCAAAGCCGGTGCGGGGGTTGACGGCGCACTGGGGATGGCCGCCCTCCACGAACTCGTTGACGCAGCCCTCCTGGCAGCCGATGCAGGGGCGGATCTCC
>CACZNU010000037.1 GCA_902782615.1 Oscillospiraceae bacterium
CAACCTGAAGGTCAGCGCCGGTGCCGGCTTCATCGTGGCCCTGACCGGCGACATCATGACCATGCCTGGTCTGCCCAAGGTTCCCGCCGCCGAGAAGATCGACGTGGACGAAAACGGCGTCATCTCCGGTCTCTTTTAAGGAGCGTACTATGGAACTGCTGAACGTTAGCACCACAGAATTTACCGAGCTGCTGGCCTCTCCCGCCCCCGTACCGGGCGGGGGAGGCGCCAGCGCGCTGGTGGGTGCCGTTGGTATCGCCCTGGGTGATATGGTGGGCGAGCTGACCGTTGGCAAGAAGAAATATGCCGACGTGGAGGAAGAGATCCGCGCCCTGATGGCCAAGGCCCAGGACCTGCGCCGGCGCTTCCTCCGGTGCATTGAGAAGGACGCCCAGGCGTTCGAGCCCCTCAGTCGGGCCTATGGCATCCCCAAGGACGATCCCACCCGGGACGAGGTCATGGAGCGCTGCCTCCACGAGGCGGCGTCGGCCCCCCTGGAGATCTTCGACCTGTGCTGCGAGGCTATGGAGCTGCAGAAGGAGTTTGCCGAGAAGGGCAGCAAGATCGTCATCTCCGACGCGGCTACCGGTGCGGCATTGTGCTGCGGCGCCCTGTACGGTGCAGCGGTGAACGTGAAGGTCAACACCAAGCTGATGAAGGACCGCGCCCACGCCGAGGCCATCAACGCCCACATCGACGAGAGGCTGGACCGGTACAGAGAGATGGCCGAGGAGATCTACGGCCAGGTATACAGGAGGTTTTTCTGATGGCGGAACTGCTGAAGGGCGCGCCGGTAGCGGCGGCGCTCAGTGAAAAAATGGCGGCCGACGTGGCTGCGCTGAAGGAACAGGGCGTCACCCCCACCCTGGCCATCCTGCGAGTGGGCCAGCGGGACGACGATCTCAGCTACGAGCGGGGCGCCATGAAGCGCTGCGAGAAGGTGGGCGTGGCGGTAAAAAACGTGGTCCTGCCCGCCGATGTGGACAGCGACACTTTCTTCGCCACCCTGGAGGATCTGAACGAGGACGACTCCGTTCACGGCATTCTGATGTTCCGTCCCCTGCCCCGGCAGCTGGACGGCGAGAAGGCCCGGAAGCTCCTCTCCCCGGCCAAGGACGTGGACGGCTGCACCGATGGATCTCTTGCCGGCGTGTTCACCAATACGGCGCTGGGCTTCCCGCCCTGCACGGCCCGGGCCGCCATGGAGATTTTGAAGTATTACGGCGTGGAACTGAAGGGCAAGCGGGTGGCCGTCATCGGCCGCAGCCTGGTGATTGGCCGGCCGGTGGCCATGATGCTGATGCACGCCAACGCCACCGTCACCATTTGCCACACCCGGACGGTGGACGTGCCCTCCATCACGAAGGAGGCCGACATCATCATCGCCGCCTCCGGCCAGATGGAGAGCGTGGGCGCCGAATACCTGCGTGAGGGTCAGACGGTCATCGACGTGGGCATCGGCTGGAACGAGGCCAAGCAGAAGCTCTGCGGCGACGTGGAGTTTGAGGAAGCCGAGCCCATTGTGGCGGCCATCACCCCGGTGCCCGGCGGCGTGGGCAGCGTTACCACGGCAGTGCTGTGCAAGCACGTGGTAGAGGCCGCTCAGAGGTCCCTGGCATGAAGACGGCGAAGGCTTTTGTGCTGGCCGTTCTGGCGGGCATCAGCATCGCCCTGGGCGGACTGGTGTTCCTGTCGGTGGACAACAAGGTGATCGGCGCAGCCCTTTTCACTGTGGGCCTGTTCACGGTCTGCACCTTCGGGCTGAATCTGTTCACTGGCAAGGTCTGCTACGTGTTCCAGAATGACGCCAACTATGCGCTGATGCTGCCGGTGATCTGGCTGGGCAATCTGGTGGGCACGGGGCTCACCGCCCTGTGCGCCAGTCTGACCCGGGCGGCGCCGGCTCTGGCGGAGAAGGCCCAGGCCCTGTGTCAGGCCAAGCTCAGCGACAACCTGGGGAGTCTCTTCTTCCTGGGTATCCTGTGCAACATCTTTATCTACATCGCCGTGGAGGGCTTCAAGAACAACCCCCACGAGCTGGGAAAATACCTGTCGCTGCTCTTTGGCGTCATGGTGTTCATTCTCTGCGGCACGGAGCACTGCGTGGCCGACATGTTCTATTTCTGGATGGGCGGCGTCTGGAACGGACAC
>CACZNU010000038.1 GCA_902782615.1 Oscillospiraceae bacterium
GGTCTTGGCCATGCAGATGGGCAGGTGGCCGTAGCCCAGCTCCTGCAGCTGCCTGGCCTGCTTGACGGCGGCGCCTACCAGCTGCACGCCGTCGGCGTGATAGATGCGCTTGCAGATGGCGGACAGCTTCTCTTCGATGGTGCCATTCAGCTCATAGGAGTAGTGGAAGTCATTGGGCTGCTCGCACAGACGGACCACTTCTTCGGCCAGGGCCTTGCCGCCCTCGCCGCCCTTGGCCCACACCTCGCTGAGGGCCACGTTGACGCCCAGCTGGTTGCAGCGTTTCTCCACCAGATCCAGTTCCGCCTTGGTGTCGGTGGGGAAGGCGTTGATGGCCACCACACAGGGCAGACCAAACACGTTTTTGATGTTATCCACGTGCTGCAGCAGGTTGGGCAGGCCCTTCTCCAGAGCCTCCAGATTCTCGTGGTTGAGATCGGCCTTGGCCACACCGCCATGATACTTCAGGGCGCGGACGGTGGCCACGATGACCACGGCGGAGGGATGGAAGCCGGCCATACGGCACTTGATATCCAGGAATTTCTCAGCGCCCAGGTCGGCAGCGAAGCCCGCCTCGGTGACGGCGTAGTCAGCCAGCTTCAGCGCCATGCGGGTGGCAGTGATGGAGTTGCAGCCGTGGGCGATATTGGCGAAGGGACCGCCGTGGATAAAGGCGGGGGTACCTTCCAACGTCTGGACCAGATTGGGTTTCAGGGCGTCCTTCAGCAGGGCGGCCATGGCACCCTCGGCCTTCAGATCGTGGGCAGTGACGGGCTTGCCGCCGTAGGTATAGCCCACAATGATCCTGGCCAGGCGGGCCTTCAGGTCGGTGATATCGCTGGCCAGGCACAGGACTGCCATGATCTCGCTGGCCACGGTGATCTCAAATCCATCCTCACGAGGCACGCCCTGGATCTTGCCGCCCAGACCGTCCACGATGTGGCGCAGCTGACGGTCGTTCATATCCACGGCGCGTTTCCAGGTGATCTGCTTTGGGTCGATGCCCAGGACGTTGCCCTGCTGGATGTGGTTGTCCAACATGGCGGCCAGCAGGTTGTTGGCGGCGCCGATGGCGTGGAAGTCACCGGTGAAGTGGAGGTTGATATCCTCCATGGGAACCACCTGGGCATAGCCGCCGCCGGCGGCCCCGCCCTTGACACCGAACACGGGGCCCAGTGAGGGCTCACGAAGAGCGACGATGGCATTCTTGCCGATCTTGCGCAGACCATCCGTCAGACCCACGCTGGTGGTGGTCTTGCCCTCACCGGCCGGAGTGGGGGTAATGGCGGTGACCAGAATCAGCTTGCCGTCCGGCTTGTCCGCCATATCACGGAGCAGCTGGTAGTCCACCTTGGCCTTGTAGTTACCGTACTGCTCCAGGTACTTCTCGTCAACGCCTGCCACCTTGGCGATTTCAGTAATTTTCTTCTTCTCACAAGCCTGTGCAATCTCAATATCGGTCTTTACGGTCATGTCAGAGTCCTCCTTATTCAATATGGCATAAATGCACTTTTATACGCTAATTATATAAGGTATCCCTCGGGTTTCCAATGTTTGAAATATGCGTTCCTTTCACCTTTTTTGATTTTCCGCAGCAGACCGCCCCATAGCGGTCCGCCGGAATGATTGTATCATTTTTGACCACTTGAAGAAAGTGTTTTTTTCTGTCGCTGCGTGTGGTATGATAACAAAAAAGTATTGCGCCGGACGGGCGCAGCGACAGATGAGGAGGCGCATCATGAGACAGGAGACCGAATGGGGCTTTATCGACTGGAAGTACCTGCCCCGACCGGACAGCCCCAAACGCTGGTTCAGCATCGGTATCGTCAATCTGCTGCCCGGCAAGCATATGCCGCCCCATATGCATTACAGCAACGAGCAGTTCCTGTATGTGCTCAGCGGTGCGGTGGACTGCAAGTTCAACGGCAAGGCATACCACGCCAAGGCGGGGGACTACTTCATGCTGGAGTCCGACACCACCCACGAGGCCTATAATGCCGGCACTGAGATCTATCGGGAGCTGATGGTCACCAACCCCATCCCCAACGAGGAGGGCGCTTACCGCGGCCTGACCCGCGCCCAGCGCCGCAATGAGATCGCCCCCCGGCTGGATGAGGAGAACCGGCGGAAGCTGAAGATTGCCGCGGATAGCCTGAAGGACACCATCATCAAGGAGATCAGCGTGCCCTACTGTCTCTTCGACAATCAGAACAGCGTCATCATCAAAAACGACCTGTACCCTCAGTACTGCCTGAAGCACTGCGATCCCGTCAACGCCCCCGGCTCCTGCCCCTGCTACAGCTGCTCCCTGGCCGACGGCAACAGCGAGGAGGGACGAACCGTGGTGCGATATGCCTGTCCCCACGGAATGACGGTCTATCTCTATCCGCTGCTGCGGGAGGACCGTCTGATGGGTATCCTGCGGGGCGGACACCACTTCTCCTCTCGAAACATGGAGAACCGGCCGGACAGTGACGGGGAGTATTATGACACGCCCTACGGAACCGAGATCAGCATTGTACGCACCCTGAGTCGGATCGCGTACAGCCTGCTGAGCTACTGCGACATGCTGGATTCGGCGGAGGAACTGGAGAAGCAGCAGGCGGAGCTGCTGTCCTCGGCGGAGAAGAACCTGGCTCTCACCCAGAGCCTGACCAGCATAGAGGAAAAGGTGACGGACATGAAGATCAATCACCATTTCCTGTTCAACACATTGAACGGACTGGCCGGTATGGCGCTGACGGGGGACCGGATGACCCTCTACTCCGCCATCATTGATCTGGCCAAGATGTTCCGCTACAACATGGCCCAGAGCTCCCAGATCGTGCCGCTGTCCCGGGAGCTGGAGCATCTGCGCTCCTATCTGAATCTGCAGCAGATGCGGTACGGCGATGATCTGGAGATCCGCTATGAGATCGACCCGGCCTGCATGGACACGCTGGTGCCCTTCAACTTCCTGCAGCCTATCGTGGAGAACGCTTTTACCCACTCCTTTATCGCCTTTGATCAGCGCAAGCTGGTCCGGATCCGGGTGAGGGATGCGGGCGATATGGTGGAGATCTCCAGCGAGAACAACGGCGCGCCCCCCGCCCGGGAGGATCTGGGCCGGATCACCAAGAACTGGTCCGCCGGCTCGGGACACGGGCTGTCCTTCATCTACGACAAGCTCCACTCCCGGTTCGGGGAGAACTTTCGGCTGCACATCGACGTTACGGAGGACGATCACACCCGGGTCACGGTCTGTGTTCCCAAATAAGAAAGCATAAATAGATTGAAAAAAGGTGTATGGCGCCCGGCGTGTCATACACCTTTTTTACGGACACAAATTAGATTGTGGTTTCAGTTGTCTGCAATTCGATCTCAGCCACCGGAGGAGTCGATCTGGCGCCGGAGGTGACGGCCACCTTGGCCAGGAACGGGGTTAATGGCGATGACGACGAAGGTGCTGGACAGCGTGGGCTGCTCATTCTTCACGCACTTGACGGCGGGAATCAGATAGATGATCAGGCCAAACACCATGGCGAACAGCATGGGAAGCAACAACATGTTGCCAATGGAGGTCTTGATGACAATGGTGTTGATCAGTTCGCAGACGATCACGACTGCCAGAAGGATCCGGCGCCGCGGCCAGTTTTTCGGAAGCGTCTTAGCATTTGCGTTGTCCAAATTAATGACCCCTTTTCGGCATTTTCCAAAGCGTTCTCATTTTTATTTGTTTTTCAGCTGTTTGATAGCTGCAAAAACTGACATTGCGTAGGTGCCGCCGCCAATGGCGATGGCGCGTGTGTCCGCTTTGTATTTGGGGGAGTGCCAGGAGTAGACGCAGTCCTGCTCCTCGTTTCTCACGCCGAGCCAATAGAAGAAGCCGGGAACGTCGGACTTGAGGTATTCGGAAAAGTCCTCTCCGCCGGTGGAGGGGACAAGGTCCACGGGAGTGGCCACTGCCGAAACAGCCGCGAAGGCCGCGTCGTACAGGCAGGGGTTGTTGTCGATGACCGCCAGCTCCCGCAGATACTGCAGCGTGCCCTCACAGCCATAGGCGGCGGAGATGCGCTGGGTAATCTCGGTGAGGCGCTGGTCCACCATATCCTGCACCTCTTTCTTATAGGTGCGGACGGTGCCATACATCTTCACCTCGTCGGGGGTCACGTTGTTGGTGGTGCCTTCGCCGGCCTTTACATTGCAGATGGAGACTACAGCCGCGTCGGTGGGGCTGACGTTCCGACTGACGATGGTCTGAGCCGCCTGGATGATAGCCGCCGCCGCTACGATGGGATCCACGTTCCCCTGGGGGATGCCGCCGTGGCCGCCCTTGCCGCGGATGGTGAAGATGATACGGTCCACAGCCGCCATCAGGGGGCCGCTTTTGACGCACACCGACCCGCAGGGGATCCACGGGGCGTTGTGGAGACCGAAGATGGCGCTGACCCTTGGGTTCTCCAGGACGTTGTGGTTCATCATATACTTGGCGCCAAGATTGATCTCCTCGGCTGGCTGGAACAGGAACTTGACGCTGCCCTTGATCTCACTGCGCAGGGCAGCCAGAATAGTGGCCCCGGCCAGCAGGGAGGAGGTATGGGTGTCGTGTCCGCAGGCATGCATTTTGCCGGGGCGCTGGGAGGGGAATTCGCAGGTGGACTCCTCCTGGATGGGCAGACCGTCGATATCTGCCCGGAGGGCAATACAGGGACCGTCCCCGGCGCCTTTCAGCAGGCCGACCACGCCGGTCTCCAGACCGACATCCAGGATCTCAATGTCCAGCTTCTGCAGGTAGTTCTTGATAAAGGCGGTGGTCTCATACTCCTGGAAACTCAGCTCGGGGTTTCGGTGCAGGTGCTTGAAGGTTTCGACGAATTCGCTCTCATGTTCGTTCATGAGGGCTCGTACTTTTTCGGCTACATCTACCATATCATATCCCCTTTCTGTGAATCGTGATTAAAACGGTGACCCGGCTCTTCAGGCACCCTGAAGAGCCGGGTCAAACCGGAGTTACTGTAGAATGGTGCGCAGAACGCCCATCAATCGTCGAAGGCGCCCTCGGGATACAGCGGGAACTGAGAGATCAGCTCCTCGGCCTCCTTGCGGCAGGCGGCCAGAACAGCCTCATCCTCGGGAGCTTCAGCCACCTTGGCCATGATGTCGGCGATCTGGACGATCTCCTTGGCCCCCAGACCGCGCTGGGCGGTGGAGGTCAGGCCGATACGGACGCCGCTGGTGACGAAGGGAGAGGCGGGATCGTTGGGGATCTGGTTCTTGTTGACGGTGATGCCCACGCTGTCCAGAGCGTTCTGGAACACCTTGCCGGAGATGCCCTTGGGACGCAGATCCACCAGCAGCAGGTGGTTGTCCGTGCCGCCGGAGACAATGCGGAAGCCACGCTCGGCCAGAGCGCCGGCCAGCGTCTGGGCGTTGTCCAGCACCCGCTGCATGATGGCCCGGAACTCGGGACTGGCCGCATATTTCAGAGACCAGATCTTGGCGGCCATGGTGTGCAGATGGATGGAGCCCAGGGAGCCGGGGAAGGTGCCGCGGTCCAGGATCTTGGCGTACTTCTCCTTGCAGAAGACCATACCGGCTCTGGCGGAGCAGAAGGTCTTGGTGGTGGAGGTGGTGACAAAATCAGCCCAGGGAATGGGGCTGGGGATCAGCTTCGCGGCCACGAGACCGGCGATGTGGGCCATATCCACCATCAGGTAGGCGCCGACTTCCTCGGCGATCTTGGCCATTCTCTCATAGTCGATCAGGCGGGGATAGGCGCTGGCACCGGCGATGATCAGCTTGGGCTTGACCTCCTTGGCCTTGGCCTCCAGAGCGTCATAGTCGATCTGCTCGGTCTCGGGGTTGACACCGTAGAAATCGTGGTGATAGATCTTGCTGACCCAGTTGGCAGGGGAGCCGTGGGTCAGATGGCCGCCCTGGTCCAGGCGCATGGAGAGGATCTCATCACCGGGATTGAGAATGGAGGCAAAAACGCTGTAGTTGGCGGTAGAGCCGGAGTAGGACTGCAGATTGACGTGCTCGGCGCCGAACAGCTCCTTGGCGCGCTTCCAACCCAGCTCCTCGATCTTGTCGGCCACCTCGGAACCGGCCTGGAACCGCTTGCCGGGCAGACCCTCCAGGGTCTTGTTGGTGAACACAGAACCGGACAGCTCCATGACCTCCAGAGGAACGGTGCTCTCCGATGCGATCATCTCGATGTTCTTTTCCTGTCTGTGCAGCTCCTCTACGACGAGCTCATAGATCTCAGGATCGGACTGGCGTGTGTACTTCAGCATTTTTTTCACCCTCCTGAAAAAATGAATTACATGGTAATCGGCTTAGTATTCGCCTCTTTAAAATGTTAACACAATAAACGGCCGGGATATATTCTTTTTATTGCCGCGGCTTTTATCATTCTTGATTTTATTCCCGCTTTTTGGGAAAAGAGGCCGGCGTCGTATCCGTATAGCGCTTAAAGTGCTTATAGAAGTTGTTGAGACTGCCGTAGCCCACCTGCTCGGCCGCGTTTTTCACACTCATGCCCTCGTCCAGCAGGCGCTTGGCGTTTTCGATCCGGACCCGGTTCAGGTAACCCACCACGCTCTCACCCATATACTTTTTGAAAAGCCTCGCCACATGGCTCTGGGTCAGGTAGAAGGCCTGGGAAATGGTGGTCAGATTGATCTTTTCCGCATAGTGATGGCGGATGTAATTGACGATCTCGTTGACGGTGTCATTGTCGGTGAACCGCCAACCGGTTGCTCGCGCCACGGAGTGCTCCAGCTGTGTCAGCTCAATGGGCTTTAGCAAAATGTCTGCAGCCCCCAGCCGCAGGGCCTTCTGGGCATAGTCAAAGGAGTTGTATGCCGTGACCACCACGTAGCGGACATCCGGGAGCGCCGCCATGACCTCAAAGCCGTTGACAGGCGACATCTGAATGTCCAGAAACACCAGATCCGGCTTGTGCTTGCGGATCTCCTCTATGGCGGCAGCGCCGTTGCGGGCGGTAGCGACGATCTCCAGAGGCAGGTCGCCGCGCTCGGCAAAAAACCGGATAATATTCTCCGTTGTGGGCTCGTCATCGACAATAATTGTTCGGATCAAAGCAGGGACCTCCTCGCTGATGATCTCTAAGTTGATTACTATTTTACTGGATATTCCCACATGTTTCAAGCATTTTTGTATAATTTATGTATAAAGTGATCAACCGCACCGACTTGATTGATGAATTTTTAACAAATCTTGACAACGGTAATGGAGCATGGTAATATCGATTTAAAGTGATGGATGCAGTCGGGGAAAACGCCTCGTCTGCACCGTCATTACATCATTAGGGAGGACAGACAAATGAAAAAAGTACTTACGCTTCTTCTTGTAGCTGTCATGCTGTTGGGTCTGTGTGCCTGCGGCGGCAACAGCAACAACCCCACTCCGGCCAATCCCGATCCCGGCACGGAGGCCACGGATACCATCAAGATCGGTATCTTCCAGCCGGCTTCCGGCGATAACGGCGCTCCCGGCAAGCAGGAGACCCTCGGTTCCCAGTACGCCAATGTGGTTCAGCCCACCGTTGAGATCAACGGCAAGACCTACAACGTGGAACTGGTCATAGTGGATAACGAGAGCTCCAACGACAAGGCCGTCTCCGCCGCACAGACTCTGGTGTCCCAGGACGTCAGCGTGGTGCTGGGCTCCTACGGCTCCGGCGTCTCCATCGCCGGCTCTGATGTGTTCGGCGCCGCCGGCATCCCCTGCATCGGCGTCAGCTGCACCAACCCCCAGGTCACGCTGGGCAACGACTTCTACTTCCGTGTCTGCTTCCTGGATCCCTTCCAGGGCACTGTTCTGGCCAACCTGGCCGTTGATCAGTACAAGGCTCAGAAGGCCTACGTGCTGACCAAGCTGGGCGACGACTACTCCGTCGGCGTCGGCAACTACTTCAAGAACGCCTTCGAGAAGCTGGGCGGCGAGTGCATCGTTGAGACCTTCCAGGAAGGCAACTCCGACTTCACCTCCTACATCACCAAGGCTAAGAACGAGGGCTGCCAGATCTGCGTGGCTCCCATCTCCGTTGAGGCCGCTGCTCTGTTCCTGGAGCAGGCTGCCACCCAGGATATCGGCATGCCCATCCTGGCCGGCGATACCTTCGACTCCAACGTCATTGCCGGTGTCGGCAAGGGCAAGAACCTGGATATCTACTGCTCCACCTTCTATGTTGAGGGCGGTAATCCCGAGTTCGACTCCAACTTCAAGGCTTGGATGGAGAGCGATGCCACGGCTCTGGCCAACAACGGCGGCAACACCACCATCGCTGCCTGCTCCGTCCTGGGCTATGATGCCTACTTTGTCGCTCTGGAGGCCATGAAGAAGGCCGGCGCTTTTGACAAGGATTCCATCAAGGCCGCTCTGCCCGATGTGGAGTATGATGGCGTGACCGGCCACATCGCCTTCGACGAGAACGGCGATGCCATCCGTGACTCCGCCTTCGTCAAGCACCTGAACACCGAGACCGGTGAGTATGAGCTCTTCGGTATCCAGCAGGTCAAGTAATCAGAGAGGAAAACTTCTCAAGATCTTAAGAATTGAGTAGACCCTGCGTGGCGGAGGCGCAGTCTCCGCCACGCTCTGTATTAGAGAAAAATTTGGAGGGCATTCGATGCAATGGATACAGCAGAACCTGCCGTACTTTTTGGCAGGTATCTCCGTCGGCGGACAATATGCCCTGATTGCCATCGGTTACACGATGGTATACGGTATCCTTCGTCTGATCAACTTTGCGCACGGTGATATCTTCATGTGCGCAGGCCTGATGTTGGTTTATCTGTCCGCTTCTTTGCCGTTTTATGTTTCAATCCCACTGGTCCTGCTCCTGACCGTTCTGCTGGGTTTCACCGTGGAGCGCGTGGCCTACAAGCCGCTGCGTAAGGCGCCCCGTATGTCGGTCATGATCTCCGCCATCGGCGTCAGCTATCTGCTGCAGAACGTGGCGCTGTATGTGACCGGCGGCCTTTCCAAGCAGTATCCTGCGATCCCCTGGCTCAGCGACACGGTGACGGTGTTCGGCGCGCTGACCAAGCGCGTCACGATTATCACCCCGTTCCTGACGATCATCCTGATCGTCCTGCTGGTGCTGCTGATCAACCACACCAATGTCGGTATGGCGATGCGGGCTGTTTCAAAGGATTTTGAGACGTCGCTCCTCATGGGCATCAAGATCGATAACGTCATCTCCGTGACGTTCATTATCGGCTCGTTCCTGGCGGGCGTCGGCTCACTTCTGTTCTTCTCCAACTACACCGGCGTTACGCCGACGGTGGGCGCCATGCCCGGCCTGAAGGCCTTCGTGGCCGCGGTGTTCGGCGGCATCGGCTCCGTACCCGGCGCAGTTATCGGTGCGTTCATCATCGGTATCTGCGAAAATATCATCAAAGCCATGGGCTGGACGACGTTCTCCGACGCCTTTACCTTCGCCCTTTTGATCCTGATCCTGATCTTCCGTCCGACGGGTCTATTCGGCGAGAAGGTCACGGATAAAGTGTAAGGGGGGTGCGTTCGAACATGATAGAGAAGAAAAAGGGAAGCAAGGCGAATCTGATTTTCGCCCTGGGCCTGGTGGTTCTGGTGTTCGTTCTGGAGCAGCTGCTCCCCAGTTCCTCCATGCTGCTGACTGTTATCAAAAAGAGCGCCATCTATGCCCTTGCCGCAGTCTCCATGAACCTGCTGAACGGCTTCACCGGCCTGTTCTCTCTGGGCCAGGCGGGCTTCATGATGATCGGCGCCTATGCCTACGCCATCCTGAACGTGCCCACCGATCAGCGGGCTGCCGTGTACCAGTATTTTGATGGCGGCATCATTCAGTTCTCCATCACGGAGGGCATCTCCAGCGTGCTGGGCAACGTTGCCGGACTGATCATCGGCGTTCTGCTGAGCCTGGTGGTCGCCGGTCTGGTGGCGGCGGTGTTCGCCTATCTCATCGGATTGCCGGTTCTGCGTTTCCGCGGCGACTATCTGGCTGTGGCGACGCTGGGCTTTGCGGAGATTATCCGCGCCTTCTTCCAGTGGGATAAGCTGGGCCCCATCACCAACGGCTCCAACCTGCTGAGAAAGTTCACCAACCTGGCAGACTTCAACATCAAGAACTCCACCGGCCAGGTGATCATCAACCTGTCCACCACCATCCTGGTGCTGATCGTGGCCGCGTGCATCATGATCATCGCCATGATGATCAATTCTACTTACGGCCGGTCCTTCAAGGCCATCCGCGACGATGAGACTGCCGCCGAGGCCATGGGCATCAACCTGGCCAAGCACAAGATGACCTCCTTCGTGGTCAGCGCCTTCTTTGCCGGTATCGCCGGCGCTCTGCTGGCCATGTACCAGACCACGGTGCAGGCGGCCCCCTTCAAGACCGCCATGACCTATGAGATTCTGCTGATCGTCGTCATCGGCGGCATCGGCTCCCTTTCCGGCTCCTGTATCAGCGCATTCATCTTCGTGGGCGCCTCCGAGTGGTGGCTCCGCTTCCTGGATGAGGAGAAGTACAACATCCTCAATACCCACATCCTGCGCTCCGGCTTCCGCAAGGTCGTGTTCTCCGTCATTATCATGATTATCGTGCTGTTCTTCCGGAAGGGCATCATGGGTGAGAATGAGTTGAACATTGCCGGATTCGGACGGTGGCTGAAACGACTCTTCACCGGCAAGAAAAAGCCGGCTATAGAAACGGAGGCGAAGTGAAATGGCTGAGAGTGTTCTCCGTTTGGAAGATGTGACCATGCAGTTCGGCGGCGTGGTAGCCCTGAACAACCTGAGCATGGAGGTAAACAAGGGCGAGATCGTGGCTCTGATCGGCCCCAACGGCGCCGGCAAGACCACCGCCTTCAACGCCATCACGGGCGTTTATGAGCCCACCAACGGCGCCATCTATTTCATGGATGAACTGCTGGTGGAGAATTATCCCAAGGAGAAGATGAAGAAGCTCTACGCGGGAGAGAACAACGGCAAGTACACCAAGTCGGTGGTGAAGACACCTGACGTCATCACCAAGGCCGGCATGGCCCGTACCTTCCAGAACATCAGACTCTGGCCCAGCATGACCGTGTTTGAAAACGTTCTGGTGGCCAAGCACCTGCGCAGGACATCCAACCTGTTCTCCGCCACCTTCCGGGGCAACCGGAAGGAGGAGGCCAGACAGCGTGAGGAGGTGGCGGAGCTTCTCCGGATCGTGGGCCTGGACGACGTGCAGGACGAGCTGTCCACCAGCCTGCCCTACGGTAAGCAGAGACGATTGGAGATCGCCAGAGCTCTGGCGACCAACCCGAAGCTGCTGCTGCTGGATGAGCCGGCCGCAGGCATGAACCCGCAGGAGACGGATGAGCTGACCGAGTTCATCGGCCAGATCCGCAACGATTTCGACATGACGATCCTCCTGATCGAGCACCACATGAACCTGGTGATGGGGATCTCCGACCGCATTTACGTATTGGACTTCGGCCGTCTGATCTCCAGCGGGACTCCTGATGTGGTCCAGAGTGATCAGAAGGTTATCGACGCATATCTGGGGGTGGCTGACGAAGATGCTTAAGATTACAGATCTAAAAGTCGCCTACGGCGGCATTCAGGCACTCCGCGGCATCAGCCTGGAGGTTCCGGATGGAAAGATCGTCACACTGATCGGCGCTAACGGCGCCGGCAAGTCCACGACGCTGCGTACCATTTCGGGACTGGTCAAGGCTGCCTCCGGTACGGTGGAGTTCAACGGCCAGGATATCACCGGCAAGCCCAGTAACCAGGTTCTGGAGGCGGGCATCGCCCAGATCCCAGAGGGCCGCCGTGTGTTCCCCAATCTGTCGGTTCTGGAGAATCTGAAGGTGGGTGCCTATCTGCGCAAGGACGCTGACGGTATCGCCAAGGATATCGAGTGGGTCTATCAGTTGTTCCCCCGCCTGAAGGAGCGCTACTGGCAGCTGGCCGGTACGCTCTCCGGCGGTGAGCAGCAGATGCTGGCTGTGGCCCGCGGCCTGATGTCCCGCCCCAAGATGATGATGCTGGATGAGCCCTCCCTGGGCCTGGCGCCCCTGGTGGTGCAGGATATCTTCAAGATCATCGGCGAGATCAACAAGCAGGGCGTGACGATCCTGCTGGTGGAGCAGAACGCCAACATGGCTCTGAAGATCGCGGACTACGCCTACGTGCTGGAGACCGGCACCATCACCCGTGAGGGCACGGGTCTGGAGCTCCTCAACGACGAGTCCATCAAGGAGGCCTATCTGGGCAAGACCAAGGCCGCCAAGTAGCGGCAACAAAACGAAAAAGCGGCAGGCGGACATCCGCCTGCCGTCTTTTTGCGCCTGTTCCGGCACCCGGGAGGGAAGTGTTTCCGTTGAATCCGGTCTGAAATTGTGGTAAAATGAGGTTTAACAAGGGATGATCGGATCGTCCCGGGAGACAGATCAGACGAGACGCAGTAGAACAGAAAACGCGAGGTGGCATATGAAGAAGACGATGGTGGGAAGACTCCTGACGGCTCTGCTGTGCATGTGCATGCTGCTGACGCTGCTGCCCGTGACGGCCATGGCGGGGGAGACGCCTGTGCCCGTCACGGTGCAGGTGACGTGTATGCAGAGCTCTGCCAGAACGCATCTGAAGATGATCAACGATTTCCGTACCGGCGGCAACGCTTGGGTTTGGAACGGCAGCAATACGGAAAAGATCTATTATAATGATCTCCAGCCCCTGGAATACGACTATCAGCTGGAGCGGGTGGCCATGTTGCGGGCTCTGGAGATCGCCATGTACTGGGCCCACGAGCGGCCCAACGGAGAGAGCTGCTTTACCGCCTATGATGATTTGGGGTATTCCTCCTGGGCAAGCGGCGAGAATATCGCCTGGGGCTATACAACTGACGCGGAGGCATTTGAGCGGCTGCGGGAGGACGATTATCTCTACAGCGGACAGGGACACCGCCGGAACATGCTGGACGGCTACTACAACCGGGTTGGCGTGGGCCATGTGGTGGTGAATGGCGTCAATTTCTACGCCCAGGAGTTTGCCTATTCTGAAGGGACCAACACCTATACGGCGCCTGTTGACACCGCGACCCGCATGTCTACGGAGATCCTGCCTTCCCGGATTACCGGCTCTACCGTCAACGGGCCTACCGGGACCATTGAACTGTCTATGGCCGAGACGCTGACGCTGCCTGCCGTGAACAAGAGCTTTACCGCCGCCTCAGGCCGGACCTTTGTGGACTATAGCCCAGCCCGGTGGGTCAGCGCCGACAGCACCGTGGCCCGGGTGGATCTGGCGAGCAACACCATCACCGGTGTGAAGGCCGGCACCACCACCATCACGGCCAACTGTCTGGGCAAGACCGTCTCCATGAAGGTCACGGTGTACGGCAACAGAAAATGCCGGATCTCCGGCCCGGACCGTTATGACACGGCCATGGCCCTGGCGGACAAGTGGATGGCCGAGACAGGCCGGACTTCTCTGGATACCGTGGTTATCGCCTGCGGCACCAACTTCCCGGACGCCCTGGCCGGCTCTTACCTGGCGGTGAAGAAGGACGCGCCTATCCTGCTGGTGGGCAGCCAGCGGCAGGGCCTCAACAAGACTATGAACTACCTCAGCCGGAAACTCACAGCCGGCGGTACGGTATATATTCTGGGCGGTATCGGCGCCGTTCCTGACGAGGTGGAGACCAGGATGGCCCCTGTTGCCGGCAGCATCATCCGTCTGGCGGGGGCGGACCGCTTTGAGACCAACGCGGCGATCCTGCAGGAGGCCGGCGTTGCACCGGGCGAGGATCTGCTGGTGGTGGACGCCCACAACTTTGCCGACGCCCTCTCCGCCTCCGCCCTGGGTAAGCCTATTCTGCTGGTAGACCGCAGGATCGGCGCTCTTACGGAGAAACAGCGGGACTTTATCGCCCAGAGTGGCTTTGGCCGCATTTTTGCTCTGGGCGGCGTGGGTGCCGTTCCCGAGACGGTCTTTGCCGAGCTGCAGGAGGTGGGCGGAGAAACTCCCGTGGAGCGGATCGGCGGCCAGACCCGCTATGAGACCTCGGTGAACATTGCCAGAAGATTCTTTGGCCAGGTAGACTGCATCGCCCTGGCCACCGGCACCAACTTCCCCGACGGGCTGGCCGGCGGACCTCTGGCCTATGCCTGCCATGCGCCGTTGCTCCTGACCCGAAACAACCAGGAGGCTGTCGGCGTGGTGAGCGATTACACCAAGAGTACCGGTGCGGAGACCTACCTGGTGTTCGGAGGCACGGGCGTAATGCCGGACGGGGTTGTAAATCTGATTATGGGCCGCTGAGTGATGCGGCCTCACAAGGAGGAGAACCATGCTGGACTGGGATGAGATGATCGTGACAGGTGACGACCTGATGGCGGAGGTGGTAAACCTCTATCCGGAGGTGATGGACTTCCTGAGCGAGATCGGTATGCACTGCGTAGGCTGTGCCGCCTCCGAGATGGAGACGGTGCGCCAAGCTTGTCGGGTCCACGGTCTGGACCCTAACAAGGTGGTGCTCCAGCTGAACCGGATCATCACCGGCGACGAGGACTGACCGTCTGCTGCACAGAAAACAGAAAGAGGACCGGCGCTCCGAAGGAGCGCCGGTCCTCTTATTATGTAGGATCAGCCGAACAGGATGTTGTAGTAGTCCGTGTCCAGTACGTTTTTAGAGAAGGAGAATTTGTTGGAGACAAGGCGTTTGACGGCGGAGACATAGTCATCGTCCACCTCACCCTCATGACCCGGAAAGACGGTGACTTCGCCGGTGGAGGAGTTGTAGCTGGCCTTGTCGGTCATCCAGCTGTAGTCCACCCACAGGACCAGCGGCGGCGTGTCGGAGAACACGTCCCGCCCCACCAGCAGACGGGAGTCGTAGGTGAAGCCCATCAGATTGGAAAGGGTGGGGAGGATGTCCAGACTGTAGACCGGTGTATCGACAACGATGGGGTCCCGGCCCTCCAGGCAGCCGCTCCATAGGATCAGGGCGCTGTGGTCCCGCTCCCAGGGAGTGCTCCAATCGTAGCCGTAGAGGTCGCCCAGGGCGGTGGCATATCGGTCGGAGGGCTCCAGCTCCAGCCCGTAGGGATAATGATCCGTACCCAGGACGATGACGGTGTCATCGGCAATCCCCGCCGCCTCCAGCCGGTCGATGAGATATGTCATGGCCTTCTCCAGCTCCAGCGTGCAGGCGATATAGGCCTTGACGCCCTCGGAGGTGTCCAGATCCGCCACGATGTCGTGGTACTTGGCGGACATATAGTTGCCGTACCAGTTGTAGTTGGCGTGGCCGCTGACGGTCATGTAGTAGATGCTGAAGGGCTGATGATCGATATACTCGTCCACGGTGGCCTCCATCAGCTCCAGGTCGCTCTCCGGCCACTGCCAGGTGATCCGGTCCTCCAGACCGTTTCCATAGCCGATGTACTTCTCGTAGCCCAGGTTCTCGTGGGTCAGGTCCCGATCGTAGTAGTCGTAGGTGTGGGGATGATAGGCCCGGCTGAAGTATCCCAGCCGCTGCAGCTGGTTGCCGGATGTGTAGTACATGTTCTTGCCCACCGTCTCCAGCATGCTGTCCACGGCGTATACCGGGACCAGGCCGGTCAGGTTGGAGAACTCCCCGGTAGAGGTGCTGCCACCCCAGATGGGCTGGTAGTAGTCCTTGAACTGGATGCCCTTTGTGACCAGACGATAGAGGGTGGGGGTGAGCTCCGGGCTGATGACCTCCTTGCTGAAGGCCTCCGCGCTGAGGAAGATCAGGTTCTTTCCGGCAAACAGGCCGGTGTATTCATTCTGTCGGGAGGGGGTGAGGGAGGCCACATAGGCGTGGGTCTCCGCTACGGTGGCGTTGGGCTCGGTCTGGCTCAGTGCTTTGAAGTCGATGTCCACCGCGTTGTAGCCGTAGTTGATGGGCTCCGGCACGTCCGGAATATCTGTGTGTTCATCCGGCGGTGTTTCAGTGGTGTCGCTTTCCGGTGGTGTCTCCGGATGATCCACATAGCTGAAGCCCTGGGCGGCCCGGTTTCCGAAGAGGAGATACTGCAGATCCAGCCGGGTACTGGTGCCCAGGCCGAAGGCGGTGGTGGCGGTGTTGAACTCATAGTTGGCGGCGTACCGGGTCCGGGCGATCTCGCTGAGGCCCACCAGTCCCCGGCCTGCCAGCAGAAACACCGCCACGGCAGCGGCGGCAAAGATGCGGCTCACGGTGGTGCCACGGAGGGACAACAGCTCAAAACGGCGCAGAAGAAACAGCGCGGCCAGGGGCACCAGCAACAGCAGCACCATCCAGAAGCCATTTAACACCAGCTTGACGATGACGTTGAAGAACCCCGTCACCACAACCTTTGGCGCCTCCAAAAACCGATTTGAGGGGCATATAGTGGCTAAAAAATACCTTGCAGAAGTACTCCACGCCGAAGAACACGGCAATGACCGTCAGAGTCACGGTCAGGATAACCAGATTTGCTTTTTCGTTGGCAAAAATGGTGGAGAGGAGGCAGATGACGGCAGCGCCGGCGGCGCTAAACACCGCGATGTATAGGAGGGTGCTGGAGAAGAAGGGCGTCCCGTTGCCCAGGATCAGCAGCAGCTCCCAGTAGACCAACGATACCCACACAAACAGGGGTAGAGTAGCCTTGCGCCAAAATGCCTTTCTGCGCACACTTTTTTCTTCTACAATGAGTCGCTTCATGGAAGCCTCCTTCCGATCCGGCCCAGGGAAGATCTTGTAAACGGCATCATCTTTTTCTCTATTATAGCACCAATTGTCAAAAAGAGTAGGAAAAAAGTGGAAATGCTCGTTTTTTTGTGGGAACAAGTAGTGGGTGAAAGAAAAACGAGAGAGCCAGTTGGCTCTCTCATTATTTAGTCGATGATGTGGTATTGTCGGAGGAGCTGGATGCGGTCCCGACCGATGTGGACGGTGCGGGAGGGATCCACCTTCTTCCGTTTGGCGGCATAGCCCAGGACCCGCTGGGCCCAGGCCACCGGCAGCAGTACCGGCCAGCGTCGCAGGTACGGATAGCGGCCCTGCAGACTGCCCAGCGGCAGGAATACCGAGTGGAACAGGTTGCCGCTTTTTCTTCCTGTCTTGTCGGCAGCCACCGCGTCCAGCGTCATGGTGCTGCTGTGGAGCCGGTCCTCGTCCGCCGTGCCATACACTCCGCCGGACAGCATGTCCTCCAGCAGATCCGCCTCCTCCACAACCATCCCGGCAAATGCCTCCGGTATGGCAAAGCCCAGATGCTGCTCGGTGATCCGGAAGATGGCCGCGGCAAACACCTCTATGCGGATGCTCTTGCACGCTGCCAGGATGCGGCCCCAATCCACCTCATCGCCATAGGCGCGGGTGAACATGGCGATGTCGCACACCTGCCGGATACCCACGCCGCTATGGAGAAAGTGCTTGTAGGCGTGGCAGATGAGATACAGCAGATGGTCCGTGGGCGCCAGCGTGCGGACGGTCACGTCCTCGATCTGCACGGTCACTGTGCGGTCCAAAACTCCGGTGAACAGGGTATTGCAATCCCCGTAGGCCCGGGAGTCCGGCGGGAATAGCGACATGTGCAGCTCGATATAGGTGGGGGAATTCTCCTTGTGATAGCTCAATTCCGGCGATGCAGTGATGTTTGCATCCGGTTCATCAGCATAGAGGCCCTCAGAGAGGAAAAAACGGTGATATGCTTCGGCCTCATCCTGCCGGATCAAAAGATCTTCATCCACGGAGGGGCGCAGCATCGGGAGGGGATAAAGATTTCGCACCACGGCGCCTTTCAAGACGGTCGGATCGAGGCCGGCTTCCTGCGCGTGGAGCAGAAGGGTCAAAAACTCATTGGTCTGGGCGATTTGCCGCGTAGCAATCTGCAGGGCACGATTCTGATAATCTTGACGAATAGCACTTTCCAGCACTTTGAAGGAGGGACAGCGACAAACGGCCTCATAAACCAGGGGAAGAACCTCCTGCTCAGCAGAAAGGCGGAGAAGCGCTTCCCAATCTTCTTCGGTAAGATTGGGGTCATCTGCCATTGGCACCTTACTGAGTGCGGCCTGCACGGCTTCCAGCAGTACCACATTGGAACGCGTCATGGGGCGTCCTCCTCCACGGGGATGAGATATCCTTCTTCGGCAAGCCCTGAAAAGATCGGATCAAAACGCTTGTGCATGGCGGCCTCCGGCGCATTGAACAGGCGCATAAACATATTAATTACGTCCTGATCCGTGTTGCCCTTCTCCATAAGCGTCCAGCAAACTGCCCAGGCGTTGGGCAGGGGACGGATGCGGGGAAATTCAGCCCAAAGCGGACGAGTGGCGACAAGAAGATGGGCGTCACAGATATTCAGGAGCACAAAACCGGGACGGGCCTTATACGCCATTTTCGCACACCTCCTGCATCGTTTGGTACAATAGTTTAGTGGAATCGGGGACATCTTGACTGGTCAGCAGCCAGGATGGACAGCTGTTCAATATACGCTGGGTGATAGCGCCGGCCTGAGTGATTACATTGGCGTCATGAAAATCCTGGAAGACACATAGATAGGCGCGTAGGGCGGCAGTTTGGGCAGAAATCATATCGACGGAATTCTTTTCGCCGCGACGCAGGAAGAAGATCCCGGCCAGAGGCGCCGCCTCCGCACCGTGCCAGCCCTCCTTTCCATTCCAAGGGGAGGGATACGCCATCACACTGCCGTTTTCCCTGCACTCCAGGACCGGCTTATCGCCGTTGATAATTGCCACCTCATTTGGCCAGTGTTCCAGGAGAGTGCGACACTGCGTGGATTTTCCCACGCCGCTTCCACCGGCGATAAGCCAGGCCTTATCCCGCCAACGAATTGCCGCAGCGTGAAAGACGCAGCGGTTCGAGGAGAACAGATGCTGTGAGGTCTGCTGACACAGTAGGCAGAACTCGGCAAAGGCGTCAGTTCCATTTCCGGCAGCGACCCAATCGTCAAACTCCTGTTGAGAGACGGAGATAGGGTCCATGGAAGGAGAAGACTCAGGAATAAGATTGAAAGCGGCAAGGTATTTTGCAGTTTCGGGATAGCGAAAGGAGAAGACCAGCGACACGCCGCTCAATTCACCGCGGTAAATAAATTGCTTTGAAGAATTATTCATAATAAGATAGCCCGCCTATTCATCAAGAAAGGCGTAGAATCCTTGATTCTACGCCTTTCCAGTTTACAACACACCCAAAGGAAATTATTCTTCCCAAATCATCTTCTCAGTGGACCAGTACAGAGATACGTATCCATTATCCATGTAATTTTCATAATTGGTCCAGTAGGGACTATCAGAGTTCTCATCCAACAGCAAATACTCATCAATTTGATCGATGTAGCCCTGAAAATCATTCACAGGGACACACGGCTTATCACCGAGCGTTTCATATGGGAAATGGAAAAATTCGAAAAGTGTCAACAAGTCCTGATCCAAAATCACATAATGCTTCCGAGCCATATACTCACATCCTTTCTGTAAAATCAGCCAATGGTGACAACCTCACCGTCGTCCACAACGACAACGTAGTCGTCAACCGTATCGGGGGCATCCTCACTGACAGGGACGTCGGAGTCGTTTTCGCCGACAGGGACGTCGGAGTCATCAATATCCTCCGGATTGCCCTGCGGATCCTCTTGGCCGGGATCCACAGTTTCTGCTGCTCCGCCGGGAATAGGATCGTCCTTCTGATCAAGCGGCTTTTTGGATTGGCCGCAGCCGACCAGAAGTACGGCGGTCAGCAGTAAGCAAAGAAAAATGGTAATCAAACGCTTCATGTTCATTCCCTCTCGGTGCAGTCAGCGCGGTTCCCGCGCTGACTGCACAGTATAGGGTGAGTTACTGGATATCGATGGTCCTCTCGCTGCTGTTGATGGCGGTAACGGTCACCTGATCGTAGGTGATCCAGTAGCCACGCAGAGTCCGGCTGCCGGTTTCAAGGCTCTCGGAGTTGACAACGCTCAGATAACCGTCCAGATTGAACAGAGACTGGGAAGTTTCCTTGGTGCCCTCCGTGTTAGGATTCTGGATCAGCGTGTAGGACTTGGCGAAGGTACCCTTGGTGTTCTCATTGCTGACAACCACGCCGGCGGCACGGAAGATATTGGTATCGGTAACGGTCAGGTACTGAATACGGGTGATGGGACCCTGACCCCACTGATCCTTGATCACGACGACCTGAGGCTCAGCCAGGTAGGAAGTGCTTACCTCACGCAGGTACAGGACAGCGCCGGTCTTAGCACCCACATCCGTCCACATCGTGTCGGACTTGGCAGCGTTGACGCGGGTCCAGAAGGTGGCGGGAATGCTGCCGCTGCTGACAGAACCGTTTTTGAAGGTCAGGCCATCAGCAGCCTTGGTGGCAGCGGCATATACGCCGAAGCCGCCGTAATAGTTGCTGGTGAAGACGTTATTCGCGGTGTCATAGCCGGTGGTCATCTTGACGCGGTCGGGCATGGCCTGCGCCGTGCCTCTGGTCTTCACGGTGACCTCCTCGAACTCGCCGGTAGCGGAATGGAAGACGTAGACCAACTCATCCCACACAGCGTACAGATCGTTGGGAAGGCCGTTGTTGGGATCGCTGTGCACATCATCCACGCCGATCTTGGTGCCGACGGGGAAGAAGGTACCGGTGGTGCCGTCCTCGGTGGTGCACCAGCCGGCCAGACGGTAGCCGCGGCCCATAACCGTTTCACCGTTGTCAAGAACGATGCCGCGCTCCACAGCCTGAGCGTTGAGGATATCGAAGGACTCGTTGATCTTCAGGTTCTGGATGGTCTTGGCGGTGCCATCCTCGCTGGTGACCACCTCGGGAGCGTAGGTGCTCCGGGAGCCGGGCTCAGCATCAATCAGCGCATCAATAATGTCCTGCAGCTGAGCATCCGCGTCATCGGTGAATACACCACCATTGACGTGGTAGGTCAGGTCGATGACGGGAACGGGGGTGGACTCCACAGGCTCCAGAACGGGGTAGATATAGACGGTCTTGTTCACAGCGATGCTGGCCAGAACCTTGAACACGTCGCCGGGCTGGTACATCTTGCCGTTGTACCACCAGCCAACGAAGTTGTAACCGGTGGGGACGCCGCTCATCTTATCCATGATGGCGGAGTCGGACTGGTCGGCGTACTTGGCGGAGTCGACAGGGGAATTCCAGCCCTGGACGCGAACGTCGTCAGCCATCAGAGGTTCGCCGGTCTCATCCACGGCGTCCACGGAGTAGACGACGCTGTACTCACCGGTGCGGCGCCACTTGGCCTGGAGAACAGTATCCCGGGTGATGGCGGTGTGAGGCAGGAAGGGTTTCTCGTTAGCGGGATCAGTAACATCGTACCAGCCGATCAAAGCATAGGCATCCGGCTCGAAGGAGTAAGCCTTGCTGCTCAGCCAGTTGCTGCCATCATAGATACCGTTACCGTTTCGGCCTGTCATGGAGGTGATACCGGTGACGGGATCCTTCATGTACTTGGTGGTACGCTGGTTGAGAGCCATGTAGTCGCCATCCCAGATATCCTGCCGCCTGGAGGTATCGAACTCGTCGTAGTAGTAGAAATACTTGTCGCCGGAGCCCGTGTAGTCAATGTAGTCGCGCCTGATGTTGTCGTAGGGCTCGTGGCTGGTGTCGCCGGAGACGACCCAACGCCAGGTGGACTGACCCTCGAAGAGGACGCCGCCGTTGGGATCCATCTTGATATAGAAGTAGATGGCCTCCTTGCCGGCGTAAACCTTGGTGCCCTTCAGAGGCATGGTGCCCAGGACCTGATAGGCGTAGGTCTTGTTGCCGCTGTTGGTCTTGACCACCACGGTGTGATCCGTCGCATTGTGGCTCACATAGGCGTCACCCAGCTCCGCCGCGACATTGCTGCCGAAGAGAGCGATGGTGCTGCAGGACTGATCCAGATACCAGCGGCCGTCCCACTCGTAGCCGTCCACACCCAGATCGATGTTGGCGGTCTCGGCGGCGGTGGGCTTGGCGCCGGACAGAGGCGCCTCAAAGGGCAGAGTCTTGGCGGCGAGAATGTTGCTGTTGTCCTTGGGATTCTTGAACTCAATCTGATACTTCTCGCGCTCATAGCGGATCTGCATGTCATTGCTCAAGGTTATGGTCGCGGGGGTATATTTGTGAGACCCGTCCGCATTGGTGGTGCTGCTGACAGAGGTCCAGGTGCTGGGCCAACTGCCGCTGCTATACCAACTGCCTGGCTGATAGATCCGGTAGCTGACGACTTTGAATCCCTCATATTTGTCCGAGAAGGAGAATGTGCCGTTCTGAAAACCAACAGCGGTGATGTTGGTAGAAGTGGGATACGTAGAACCATTGGCGTTCTGCAGGAAGAACTCAACATCGTAGAGATTTGCCGGGAACTTGACCAGACGGATCTCCAGTTTATTGGTATCATAGGTGTCAAGGTCGAGCTTGAACTGGCCCAAAATGGTCAAACCGATACCCTGCATGTTTCCGTCGTAATGATACATCCTTCTAGAATTAGTATCGGTGTATTGGTTGCTGAAGTATACCCATAGATTTCCATCCCCCGGGGAAGGCCACTCGTGGTCATAACCCGCCTGGGCCCACGTTTGGCCATACAAGCCGGTATAGGTATCTGCATACCGAGAGTTTGTCCAGTTACTGTTTCCGTAGTTGGCACCATTGGGAGTATAATAATAAGCAACACTGTCCCAGCCGCCGGTTTCTTCATTTGTGCCGGCCGTCTTGTAGAACCGCATGGTAATTGTCTCACGGTCAAAATAGACGTTCAGGATGGTGGAGCCATCAGGCGCCGCGGTGACAGGGGTGTTATGTGCGGCATCATCATAATGACCGGAATACTTGAAACCAACGCCGGCCTTAGCGGTATTGGTATCTTCCGTGCGGGGGGTCAAAGTCATGCCGGTGGTGACGTTCGCGTTGTCAATCTTAGTGATGGGCTGGGACTGACCGCCGTAGGAGTAGGTCTTCTGGGCATGGTCGGTGATGGACTTGTTGTCCGTCACGTTCTGGTACCAGTAGGCCACCACGTAAGAGGTGTTGCCGCCCTTCCAGTGACCGTACAGCACGACCTGACCCTTGGAGTCACCCTCGGTGGCCTTGTAGGAGTCCAGATCATCGAAAGCGGTGCTGAAGTCGAACTTGGTGCCGTGAGTGCTATTATCGGTGTCATCGTACTCCTCGCTGGGCTCGGGCTCGGTATACCAGCCGTCGAAGGTGTAGCCGTCCATGGTGGGAGCGGTGGGCTCGGCGGAGGAGGCGTTGGCACTATCACCGGCCAGGAAGTAGGGCTGCACGTACTTGGCGCCCGAACCGGTGCCGGCACTGACGAAGACGAACCAGACGCCGGAATAGTAGACGGGATAGACGTCGGTATCCTGGGTGAATTCATAGGTGGCGTTGGGCAGTACCTCGCGCTCACCGTGGGGATCATCACCGGTGGTCTCACTGGCGTTGTCGCCGGGGGTGAGGGACCAGCCCATGAACTTCAGCGTGGTGGAGGGAGCGGGGACGGTGACGGTGGACAGGTTCAGATAACCCTTGCCAGCGCTGTTCAGAGCAACCTGCTTGCGCTCCAGCACGACGTTGTTGTTCCCGGCCTTGTCACGGGCGTACTGCCAGAAGGTGACGTAAATGACACTGCCGTAGTGGGCCTTGACGGTGAAGGTCTTGTCCTCATCGCCGACGGTGATGGGCTCGCCGAACTTGACCTCCTGGCCGTCCAGCTCGCCGCCCTCATAGACCCACATCACGAAGGCCTGGTTCTTATACAGGCCGGGGGTGGGGACTTCCTGGAGGGACTCGCCGTTCTTGATGATCTGGGTGCTGACCATCTGGCCGGACTGGTTGACAAAGTTGTAAGGCTGTCCGTCGCCGCCTACGAAATTGTAGGTATACCGATGGGTGACGGTCTCGCCGCCCTCCACGACTGCGTACACGGAGAACTTGGCGGCGTCGAAGGTGACGGACTGAGCGTCCAGCGTCACGTTCTCCACGGGCTCGGCCTCAACCTCGGCGCTCTCCAGCTCGGCGGCAGAGGCGTCCAGGTGGACGACGGAGGTGTTCTCCGCATTGGCCAGCTGGGCGGAGGTCATGGTGACGGTGATCTCGCCGTCAGGCTGGATCTCCTTGCCATCATACAGGAAAGTGATGTCGGCGGCCGCCAGAACGGTGCCGCTGACGCCCTCGGTGTTGTCCACCGCGGTCTGCACCGCGTCCAGACGGACCGGGGTGACGGTCATCTCGGTGCCCTCGGGCAGGGTGCCCTCGGGGGCGTCCACCTTGACGGTCAGACCGTCGATGGCGTCCGAGGTGAGTACGGCAGCGGGGAAGCTGACCGTCTCGTCAGGGGCGACAGTCTCCTCGACCGGGAGCTCCTTCCAGCCGCCCCAGCCCTGGTTCCACCAGTCTCCGTTCACGTCCGCTCCGGTGCCCTCGGCAGATGCCGTGACAGGTACCAGAGAGAAGGCCATGATCAGAGCAAGCACCAGGGACAGGATCTTTGCGCTACGCTTGTTCTTCAATGCTACTCTCCTCCTTTTGGGTGTTTTTTGGGTATTTCGAATATTTCGCAGCAGAAGAGCAGATTTGACTGCGAAATAAAGCTTACAGGGCATAGTTACCCCTATTCATTGGTATTCTACAGCAGCTGTATGCTTTTGTCAATGATAATTGAGGGATAGATTGTACAAAGTTAGAAAAAATTTCGGCAGATATTCGGCGGAGATATAGAGAAACCCCGCGAATCGGGACGGCAGGAGCGAAGAAAAGCGCCGTCGGTGTGAGCTGGGATTTTTATTTTAATGTGTGGCAACTGGAAAAATGGACCATTTTTTCGCTTGCCCGACGACCATGCGGACGGAAGAAAAGGAGCGCTGGCGGCGAGGAAGAGTAGGGGAGGACGCAGAAAGAATCAGACCCGGGAAATGTACGGAATAACAGATAAATGATGATGAATCACCATAAAAAAGATAAAAATTATGAACGATAGAACGAATATAACATAAAATAATTGACAGTATACGATAATATTTTAAACGAAATTGCGGGAAAAAACCGAGTGGTCGCCATGGGAAAATTAGCGGAATTTTGTCAAATATTACAATAGAAGACTGGCCATTTACGGTTGCAATTCTATTTCTCATATAGTATAATCCTATACTGATGAAGACTGTACATGAAAATCGGGGAAATCGGGCTTTTTTCCAATCGCTCCACATATTGCGGCAGCGGTGGCGCGATGGCAGCTTCGGCGAGATCCTGGACGATTGGCGCTGGATCTTCACCTATACCAAACGCCATAAGTTTGCCGTCGTGTTCTATACGCTGCTGGGCGTCCTGAGTACCACCATGGGCCTGGTCGCCAGTGTGGCGGGGAAATACCTGATCGATATCATCACTGGGTATCAGACCAGTAAGCTGGGGCTGCTCATTGCGATCATGCTGGGCAGTGCCGGCTTCAGCCTGCTCTTTTCCAGTCTGATCAACCGCCTTTCCGCCAAAATAGGCATCTACATCAATAACGATATCCAGGCAGACATCTTTGACCAGATCATCGACGTGGACTGGAAGGCCATCAGCGAATACAGCAGCGGCGATCTGCTGAACCGGTTCAACAGCGACGTCAGCACCGTCAGCAAGAACGCCATCACGTGGCTGCCGTCCATCGTTATCGCGATCTACAATTTCGTGGCCACCTTCGCCCTGATCTGGCACTACAACAAGGTCATGTCCCTGCTGGCCTTTGCCAGCGCGCCGGTGATGCTGCTGATGAGCAAATATCTCATTAGGAAGCAGAGGGAGTACGCCAGGAAGGTCAAAGAGACCGGCAGCCAGATGATGGGCTTCGAGGTGGAGACTTTCTATAATTTCGATACCATCAAATCCTTCGGCGTCATGGGGACATACGGAAAGAAGCTCCGCTCCTGGCAGGAGAAGCTGAAGAAGATCTCCCTGGACTACAACCTGTTCACCATCAAGACCAATATCTTCATGTCTGTGCTGGGGATGATCGTTCAGTACGCAGCCTTTGGCTACTGCCTGTTCCTCCTGTGGGGGCACCAGATCACCTATGGCACCATGACGCTGTTTCTGGAGCAGCGGGGACGACTGTCCGGTGCCTTCAACAGCGTCGTTGGCATTATTCCCTCGTTCCTTAGCAGCTCTGTGTCGGCTCACCGCATCCGGGAGCTGATCGAACTGCCTCGGGAAAAGCATATCCCCGAGAGTCAGCAGCTGGGTGATCTGGCAAAGGACGGCTTCGAGGTGCGGATGGAGGGTGTTACCTTCTCCTACGTGGAGGACAAGCAGGTCATCACAGAATCCGCTTTCCGGGCCGCCCCCGGCGAGATCGTGGCGCTGATCGGCCCCTCCGGCGAGGGAAAGACCACCATGATCCGGCTGATGCTGGGGCTGATCCATCCCGACGAGGGCACGGCTTTCCTGCAGGCCTCCGACGGTACCCGGGTGGAGATGAACGCAGACAGCCGATATCTCTTCTCCTACGTGCCCCAGGGGAACACCATTCTCTCCGGCACGGTGGCGGAGAACATGCGCCTGGTGAAGGAGGACGCCACCGACGAGGAAATCATCGAAGCACTGAAGATCGCCTGCGCCTGGGAGTTTATCTCCCGGCACCCGGACGGTATCAACCGGAAGGTGGGCGAACGGGGCCGCGGCTTCTCGGAGGGACAGGCCCAGCGCCTGGCCATTGCCCGCGCCGTGCTGCGGGACGCGCCGGTGCTCCTGCTGGACGAGGCTACATCCGCCCTGGATGTGGCTACCGAGCGGCAGGTGCTGCGAAACATTATTCAACAGCGTCCCAACAAGACCTGTATCGTCACCACCCATCGCCCCACGGTGCTGGGCCTGTGCCAGCGGGTCTATCGGGTAGGGGACAGGAGAGTCACGGAGCTGAGCGAGGAAGAGTCCGGCCGGGCGGCCATGGAATTCTGAGAGAGAACGGTTATGATCGATATCCACACACACGTTTTGCCCGGGGTCGATGACGGGGCGGACAGCATGGACGCGGCGCTGGAGATGCTCTTCCTGGCGGAGAACAGCGGCGTGGACATACTGGTGACCACACCCCACTGCAACATTCCCGAGGAATATGACAACTACGTTTCGCCGGATCTGGAGCGGCTCTGGGGCCACTTGACCAGGGAGGCGGAACGGGCCGGACTGCGGCTGAAGCTCTGCCGGGGCATGGAGATCTTCGCCACGGAGGAACTGCCGGATCTGCTGACCGACGGACGGGCCTGGACCCTTAACGGAACAAGGTACTTTCTTACCGAGTTCGACTTCGGGGAGGACCCGGCGTTTTGCCGGTACATCCTGGACCGGTGCCGGAATCGGGGTTTTCGGCCCATTATCGCCCACCCGGAGCGGTATTATTTTCTGCAGGAGGACCCGGAGATCGCCTATGAGTGGTGCCGGCAGGGGTATGGCCTGCAGCTGAACAAGGGGAGCCTTCTGGGCCGGTTCGGCCGGCAGGTGCAGGAGACTGCCGTAGCTTTGATGGACCATGGTCTGACGGCCTGTGTGGCCAGCGACGCCCACAGCCCTTATTTGAGGAGCACCCACATGGGGGAGATCCGCGACTATCTGACGGAGGAGTATGGCGAGGACTATGCCCGCCTGCTCCTGGCGGAGAATCCCGCGCGCATTTTGAGTGGAAAGGAACTATTGGGTTATGAACCGATCCCATTTGACTGATATGGCATCTGGCCGGAAGAGGAGGGCAGACAAATGAGACAGTTGAGGCTGCTGCTGCTTGCGTTTTTCGCTGTGGTGGCCGTGATCTTTACGATCACCTTTGTACATGATCATCTCACCTCCGATGATAAGCCGCCGGTGATCCAGGCGGAGACCGACACGCTGGAGGTACCCCTGTCCGCCACGGACGAGGAGCTGCTGGCAGGTTTGACGGCCCAGGACAACCTGGACGGCGACGTGACCGATACCCTAGTGGTGGTCTCCCGCAGCAAGCTGATCGGAAAGGGTACCATCCGCGTGTATTATGCGGCTTTCGACAAGAACAACAATGTAGGGACCTATTCCCGGGATGTGACCTTTGCCGACTATGTGTCACCCCGGTTCCACCTGGCCCAGCCCCTGCGATTCCCCAACGGCAGCTCCGACTACAACTTCCTGGAGAATGTGACGGCGGAGGACTGCCTGGACGGCGACATCACCCGGCAGGTCAAAATCAGCACCGGCAGCAAGCGGCCGCTCAGCGACGCCATTTCAGAGCAGACGGTGAACCTGCAGGTGACCAACAGCGTCGGCGATACCTCCGAATTGGAGCTGGCCGCGCGGCTGGAGGATTTCACCAGCTACAACCGACCGGTGCCTGCTCTGCGGGAGTACGTGGTCTACGTTTCCCGGGGCGGTTCGCTGAATCTGCGTTCGCTTCTGTCCGGGATCTGGGCCGGCGGAAAGACGAAGGCCTTTTCCGACACGCAGTATGAGGCCGACAACGTGTATATCCGGGACGAGGGGCTGGACCTGAACACCCCGGGCGTGTACACGGTGAATTTCGAGCTCTATGACTATTTCGATCAGTACGATTCGGAGTACTACGACTATCTGGGCGGAACGACGCTGGTCGTCATCGTAGAGGAGTAAACCATGGAGAACAGACAGAATACAACGACCCTGCTGGAGCAGCTGGATCTGTACAGCATTGTACGGGACGTGCTGCGGAACCTGTGGGTGATCCTGCTGGCTGCCCTGGCCGTGGGCATGATCGTTTACATGGGCATCCGCGCCCAGTCCAAAAATACCTATACCACCCGGGCTACCTTCGTGGTCACATCCAAGACCTCGGGCAACTATACTTACAGCAACCTCTCGGCGGCCACCACCATGGCAGACAGCTTCTCCAACATCCTCAACAGCAACCTGTTGAAGAAGAAGGTCTGCCAGGATCTGGAGCTTGACAGCTTTGATGCCACCGCCGCCGCCAGCGTGGTCACGGACACCAATCTGATGACCTTGCGGGTGACGGCAGATACGCCGCAGGACGCCTATCGCATCATTCGCTCTATCATGAATAACGTAGCCGATCTCACCGGGTATGTCTCCGGCGACATGGTGATGGGCGTGCTGCAGGAGCCACAGGTCCCCACCAAGGCGGACGCCCATATCCCGGCCCGCAACCGGACTATCAAGGCCACCATGCTGGCCGCTGTGGCCTTTGCTCTGGCCTTTGCCTACCTCTCCTACCGGAAGGAGACCATTAAGAGCGAAAAGGACATCGAGACCAAGCTGGAAGCCCGGTCTCTGGGAGTTGTGTACGACAATGATGACGGCAGACTGCTGGGCGGGACGCTGAAAAAGAAGAACAAACTGCTGGTGACGGAACTGACAGCAAAATTCGACTTTGTAGAGCACTATAAGAAGCTCTCGGCCCACATCTCCACCCAGGCCCAGAAAAACGGTGCCAAGGTGATTCTGGTGACCAGTGTTCAGGAGCACGAGGGAAAATCCACGGTCTCGGCCAACCTGGCATTGTCCCTTGCCCAGCAGTCCCACCAGGTGCTGCTGATCGACGGTGATATGCGTCGTCCCACACTGAACAGTCTTTTCCTGGAGAAGGAGGATCACCTGGAAGCCACCCTGGGCGATCTGCTCCTGGGGAAGACCAACCTGACCACGGCGCTGCGGTTCGACGAGAAGCGGGGCATCTACCTGCTGCTCAACGAGCGCAACTATGCCAACTCCACGGATATCGTGTCCTCGGAGAATATGACCCGCCTCCTGGAGGTGGTGCGCAAAGCCTTCGACTACATTATCATAGACTCGCCGCCCATGTCCCTGATGGCCGACGCGGAGGTACTGGCAGATCGCTCGGATATGAGCATTCTGGTGGTCAACTACGACCGGGTGCTGGCCCAGGATCTCAACGACGCCATTGACTCCTTGAGGGATTGCCGGTCCCATTTTGCCGGCTGCATCCTCAACCAGGTCCACACCCTGCCCGGACAGCGGCGCAGCGTGGTGGGCTACGGCGGCTACGGTCGATACGGCCACTATGGAAAATACGGCAAGTACGGGAAATACGGCCACTACGGGGCCTACGGCAACTACGGCCATTACGGGCACTATGCCCAGCAGAAAAAAGAGGATGCCCAGTGATCCCCGGATGAACTGAGGAGCGGATTATGAACGAAACGACAACAACAAACCAGAAAGAACTGCAGAAGCTGGATGTCACGTCCCTCCTGCGGGACTTTCTCCACAGCTTGCGGAGACTGTGGATCCTGGTGCTGCTGCTGACCCTGGGCCTGACTGCCCTGTCCTACTATCGGACCACCACCTCCTACACGCCTACCTATGTGGCGGAGGCCACCGTGTCCGTGGAGGCGGTCAACGGCAGCGCTTCCACCAATCGCAAGATGGCCGAGCAGATGGGGAAGATCTTCCCCTACGTGCTCTCCAGCGGAGCGCTGTCGGAGGTCATCACCGCCGAGCTGGGCACCAAGAGCATCCCCGGTACGGTAAAGGCTGCCAACATCAGCGGCACCAATCTGCTGACCATCACCGTCAGCTCCAAGGATGCCGGGAACTCCTACCGGATCCTGCAGTCCGTGCTGAAGAACTATCCGGACACGGCCCAGTACGTGGTGGGGCAGACCCGGTTCAGCATCGTGGATGACAGCGGCGTACCCGGGGATACCGGCCGTACGTCGGTGGTACGGGGTTCCATCAAGAAGGGAGCCCTGGTGGGCTTTGTACTCAGTATGATCGTTGTGCTGCTCCACGCCCTGAGCTTCCGGACCATCCACAATGAGGACGAGCTTCGGGCGACTCTGAACGTTGCCTGTCTGGGCACACTGCCCGCCTGCCGAAAGCGGCTGCGTCGGGAGGGCGATCAGAATGAGATCAACATCCTCTATGACGCCAACCGGAAGGACTACGTGGAGGCCATGCGCCTGATCCGTACCCGCCTGGAGCGCCAGATGAAGGACAAAAAGGTGCTGATGGTCACCAGCTCCGTGGCCGGCGAGGGTAAATCCACGGTGGCGGCCAACCTGGCCATCTCCATGGCGCTGAAGGGCAAGAAAGTCATCCTGGTGGACTGCGATCTGCGCAATCCCTCGGCCGGACGTATCTTCAACCTGAAGGGCGGCTATCCCGGCCTGGTGGCGGTGCTTAAGCACGAGGTGGAGCTGGACGATGCTCTGTGTGAGATCAAGAATAACGACATGCCCACCGGATTGTGGTTGCTGCCCGGCGCGGACAAGGAATCCCGACTGGTGGAGATCCTGGGCAGTGACGATATGAGGGAGACGCTGCGGGCCCTGCGGGAGCGGGCGGATGTAGTGATCCTGGATACACCGCCGTCCGCCGTACTGGTGGACGCCATGATGCTGGTCCGGCACGTGGATGCCGTGGCCTACGTGGTCATGAGCGACTATGCCCGCCGCCGCTATGTCTTTGATGGTGTGGAGGAACTGACCACCAGCGGTGCGCCTGTGGTGGGCTGCATCCTCAACGGCGGCCGGACCCACTCCAGCCGCTACGGGTATTACGGCTACTATGGCTACAAAAGCCGTTACGGCTATGGATACGGTCATTACGGCGACAGCAAGAAGCACGGTAAAAAGACCGATTCCGACGACAAAACAGAGACGTAACGAAAAGCGATTTACAAGAGGGGGAAGCGCCCATGGGCGTGAAGAAAACGTTTTACACAGAGGGGATCAAGCCGTTCCTGGACAGGTTCCTGGGGATTCTGGGATTGATTTGCCTTTCCTGGTTGTTTGCACTAGTAGCGCTGGCCATCTATATCGATGACCCCGGTCCTGTTATCTTCAAGCAGCGGCGCGTGGGCCGCAAGAAAAATGGGAAGTTGACTTATTTCAATATCTACAAGTTCCGCACCATGAAATGCAGCGCGCCTCGGGATGTGCCCACCCATCTCCTGGAAAACCCCGACCAGTGGGTGGCCAGGATCGGAAAGTTTCTGCGCAGATCCAGTCTGGACGAACTGCCTCAGATCTGGAACATCGCCATTACCCACGATATCAGCATCGTGGGGCCCCGGCCAGCCCTGTGGAACCAGGACGATTTGGTGGCCGAGCGGGAGAAGTACGGCGCAAACGACGTGCTGCCCGGTCTGACGGGTTGGGCTCAGATCAACGGGCGCGATGAGCTGGCAATCCCCGAGAAGGCGAAGCTGGACGGGTATTACGCGCAGCACATCAGCTTTGGGCTGGACGTGAAGTGTTTTGTCCGCACCTTCGTCTCCGTGGCGAAGGCGGATGGGTATGTGGAAGGCGGCGTTGGAAGTGCGGCGTCGGATGACTACATAGAGTACGAGAAGAAGCAGGACTTGACGGAAGTGCGCCGGCCTTGACAGGCGTAGGGCGCAGCAAGGGTCGGAGGCGGAATGAGTCTACACAACTATTGGTGGCTGCTGATCTGGATGTTCCTCTTTGGAGCGATTAGTGCGGTCTTTATCCCTAAGCGGGAGGAGCTTGTCCTGGGCAGGAAGGAAGTACGCTGGAGTTGGCTTCCGGCGGCGATCCTGGCGGTCCCGTACGTGATCTGGGCCGCATGGCGGCCTGACACTTTTGGCGATACCGGCATGTACCGCTCCACGTTTTTGAATATGCCGACAGGTCTCCCCAATATGATGGCATATGTGGCGTCCCGTCCAAAAGGAAAGGGCTTTGTCGTTTTTGAATACTTGTTCAAGACGTTGATTTCACGTTCAGATGTTGTGTTTTTCTTTTTAGTTGCACTGATCCAGCTCTTTCTCATTATCCGCATTTACCGAAAATATTCACCGGACTACTGGCTGAGCATATTCTTCTTTGTCGCTTCAACGGACTACCTCTCATGGGTACACAACGGGGTGCGCCAATTCATTGCAGCTGCATTGATTTTTACATGCATTCCCCTGCTCGCAAAGAAAAAGTATCTCCCCATGTGTCTGGTGGTGCTCGCTGCGGCCATTATTCACTCTACGGCTTTGATTTTTCTCCCCTTTGTTTTTGTTGTCAACGGTCGGGCGTGGAATCTGCGCACGGTGCTATATATTATTGCCCTTGTTATAGCAGTTATTTTCGTAGACAAAGTGTCAGATTTCATAGTAAAGGCAATGGAAGATACCGTCTATGAGGGTGATATCGCATTCTTCCAGAACGACGACGGCACGAACCTTTTCCGGGTTCTGTTTTATGCAGTTCCAACCGCGATGTCATGGGTATTCCGGCCATACATCAATAGGGCAAATGATCCGATGATCAATATCTGTGTGAACCTGTCGATCATCTCTACAGGCGTGTATGTGTTCAGCTTTTTTACCAGCGGCATCCTGATAGGCGCCATACCCATCTACTTCAGCTTGGCCAACTATATTTTGATCCCTTGGCTGATTGATGAGGTGTTCAACAGAGAGTCCACGCTTGTGGTCAAGGCGATATTTGTCGGCGTGTATTCGGCGTTTTTCTACTACCAGTGCGGCCCCACGTGGGGATTGCTGTGATTGGAATTACATATAATCTGTGAGCCTCTGAGTTGCTTAACTATGGACGGGTCTTTGATTGTGAAGGACTTATAGGAGGGAAGCGACCCTTGAGTCATAATATGCTGATTTGACGCAGCGGAACGAGGCCGGACAGATACCGTATCCCCTGGAAAGACAGACGCAATTAATCAAAGGAGAACTGAGGAAACAGACGATGACGGACGATATTCTACGCAGGCTTCAGCTGACACAGCTGGAGATCTTACAGGCCATAGATCAGGTTTGCAAGAAGGCGGAGATCCGGTATTCCCTGTATGCGGGAACACTGCTGGGAGCGATCCGGCACCAGGGGTTTATTCCCTGGGACGACGACCTGGACATTTGCATGGAACGTTCCGAATATGAACGATTCCTGCGGGAGTGGGAAAGGCAAAAACCAAGGGGATATATCTTGCAGAATAAAGAGAATGCCCCTCATTTTTCCCAGTCTTTTACAAAAATCCGAAAGGAACACACCACATTTCTCCAGCATGAGTGGGAACGTGGGCGCTATCATACGGGGATTTTTGTGGACATATTTCCTATTGACCGCATGCCGGAGAACAAGCTTCAGAGACTCCGGTTTCAATTGATCGGAGCACATTATCAATTGATGACAAGGGAGTTTATTCCCCCCAAGGCATCACTCCCGGTCAAATTTGTGGCTGGCTTTATTCTTGCCGTGAGCCCTGCCAGAGGGAGACAACGCAAGCGCGAGAAGGACCTGGATTATTTAATGAGCTTCCGCGAAAACCGACTTCCTGCGGTCGCAATTGAGACCATCGATACTCTGCGTAGGCCGTTGCCCGCAAACATGATGGATAGCTATTCGGAGTGTCTGTTTGAGGGTGAGACTTTCCCGGTAATTGAAAACTGGGATGCCTACCTCCGCTGTAAATTCGGCGACTACATGACACTGCCACCCGAGTCAGAGCGTGCCTGGAAGCACCACCCCCTTGTACTGGACTTTGAGCATGATCTGGAGGAACTGTCCGGAGGAAAAGGAAAACCTGACTTGGCTTCAGCTGAAGACTAAACTGTATTTGATCATGAGGTGATTCACATGAAAATCATGGCAATCGGAGCGCACCTGGACGATATTGAGATCGCCTGCGGAGGGACCCTGGCAAAAGCCATAGCCGCCGGCCATCAGGTCAAGGCGCTCATTATGAGCAAGTCCGGATACACCAACAAAGAGGGCGGCGTCCAGCGCTCCGACGACGTGGCCGTGGAGGAGGGCGTTCAGGCGCTTCGGACGCTGGGGATTGCAGACATCGAGATTCTGGATTTCCCCACCAAGGACATCCCGTTCCGGTCTGATGTGGTAAACGCCATCGACGTGAGTATGGCCAAGTATAACCCGGACATCGTCTTTACTCACCATCCCTTTGATACCCACCAGGCCCATGAGGGCGTTTCCAAGGCGACCATCGCTGCGGCTCGCAGGAAGAATACTGTCTTCTTCTATGAACCGATCACGCCCTCCGGCCGATCCTATGTACCGTTTAAGCCGTCCCTGTACGTGGACATCGAGGCGACGCTGGATAAAAAGATCGAATCCCTGAAGTGCCACAAGAGTGAGTACAACAAGTTCGGCGCGGAGGACTGGATCGAAGGGGTCCGTTGCCGCTGCGGCTTCCGGGGATATGAGATCGGAAAGAAGTTCGCGGAGGCCTTTGAGATCCTGCGGCTGGAGATGAGCTTTGACGAGGGAACAAACCTGTGATGAAGCATACCAAAGAGAAAATAGAAGGGCTGCTGGAGCGGTTTGGCGCACCTCTCAATATATTTGACGAGAAAGGCTTTGCAGAGAACTACCGCCGGCTGTATGAGACGATGGCTTCCCTCTACGGGAAGTATCAGATCGCCTATTCCTTCAAGACCAACTACACCCCCTATATCTGTTTGGCGGCAAAGAAGCTGGGCGCCTATGCCGAGGTGGTGTCGGGGATGGAATATGCCCTGGCCAGACAGATCGGATATGAGGAACGGCAGATTATTTTCAACGGCCCCGATAAGGGCGTTGAGGGAATTGAGGCGTTTCTGCGGGGCTGCATCGTGAATGTGGACAGTCTGGACGAGCTGAAAGCTGTCCAAAGGGCGGCCGAGGCCAGACCGGACGGGGAGTACAGGGTCGGCCTTCGGGTCAATCTGGATATCGGCCAGGGGTTTGTTTCCCGGTTCGGCATGGATGAAACGGATGTGGAGGCCGCGTTTCGGATCGTCTCAGAGGTCAAGAATCTGCGTATTGCGGGCCTCCACTGCCATATCAGCCGGTGTCGGGGCAAAGAGGCCTGGAGGAAGCGGACGGAATACATGCTGAAGCTGGCGGACCGCTTTTTTGACGGAGCCCCGGAGTACATCGATCTGGGCAGCGGGATGTTTGGAAGCATGGCGCCGGAATTTGCCGCGCAGTTCGGCGAGGTGCCTACATACGAAGAGTATGCGCAGGTCACGGCGGGACTGGTGGCGGCGCATTATCCCAGCGGGAACGGGCCTGTCCTGTTTACCGAGCCCGGCACGACGCTGATCAACCGCTTTGCGGAGTGTGCGACAAGGGTGGAGTGCATCAAGGCCATCAACGGCTGCCACTTTGCCGTTCTCAACGCCAGCGAGCATAATCTGGGCGAGACCTGTACGCTGAAAAGACTGCCGGTCACGGTGATCCCGGGCGGCGCTCCGCAGACCGCTTACGACAGTATCGATCTGACCGGCTATACCTGCCTGGAGCAGGATGTTCTCCTGCCGGCATACAAGGGAATGCTGGCAAAAGGGGACTATGTGATCTTCGGGAATACCGGCGGCTACTCCACGGTGCTGAAGCCGCCGTTTATCCGACCGGATTGCGCCATGGTCGCAGCAAAGCCCAATGGTGAGTATGCGCTCATCAAAAAAGCCGAAACATTCAGCGACATTTTCCGAAACTATGTATTTGAGGATGGAACGAAATGAAGAATCTGACTGTTCTTGTCACGGCCGCCGGCAACGTTTTCATGCCCGGCACGCTGGCATGCCTGCGGAATAACGGGGAGAGAACCATCCGCCTCATCGGCGCGGACATGAGCGATGACAGGACCATCCTGCAGATGTGTGACGCGGCCTATCAAGCCCCTCGCTGCAACGATCCGTCCTATGTGGACGCGCTGCTGGACATCTGCCGGAAGGAGAAGGTGGACGTCCTGCTGCCCATCATGTCCGGCGAGCTGAACGCCCTCTCAGAAAAGGCTGACGCGTTCGCCGCCATTGGAACGGTGGTCTCCGTATCCAGCCCGGAGGCGCTGACCATTGCCAACAATAAGAGGAAGCTCTTTGACTTTATGCGGGAGAACGGCTTGCCCTGCGCGGAGTATTGCGCCGTTCACAGCCGAGAAGAGCTGGAAGCGGCGGTGAAGCATCTGGGCTATCCGGAAAAGCGTGTGTGCGTGAAGGCCACGGAGGGAAGCGGCAGCAGAGGCTTCCGGATCCTGTCGGAGACGGTGTCCCGCTTTGATATGTTTTTGAACGAGAAGCCGACGGCGGGAATCGTTACGCTTGGCGAATTGCTCGATATTCTGCAAGAGGCAGATGATTTCCCAGAGCTTCTGGTCATGGAGTATCTGCCTGGGGCCGAATACTCGGTGGATCTGCTGGCAGATCACGGGAAAGTGCTGGCCTCCTGCTGCCGGAGAAGCCTCCGGATGGAAAACAGCATTATGCTGGAGGCCGTGATCGAGGACAACCCGGCGGTCACAGAGCTCTGCGGCAAGATCACGGAAAAGCTCGGCCTGGACGGCAACATCGGCTTTGACGTGAGAGAGCGCGGTGACGGCACACCGATGGTCATGGAGTGCAATCCCCGGATCACCGCGGGGATTCCGTATTTTGCGCTGGCGGGCGTCAACCTGCCATACCTGTGCATCAAGAAGATACTGAAAGAGGAACTGCCCTGCGTGCAGCCGGCCTATGGCACGATCGTCAGGCGGCGTTGGATGGAAATGGCGGACTGAAGGAGTGTTTACATGGAGAAACTGGTGACTTTCTTTACACCGACATATAACAGGGCGCATATTCTTACGCGCTGCTATGAGAGTCTGTGCAGCCAGCACTCCTTTGATTTCAAGTGGCTAATCGTGGACGACGGATCTTCGGACAACACTAAAGAGTTGGTAGACCGCTGGATCGCCCGGGAGGACAGGTTTGAGATCCGGTATATTTATAAGGAGAACGGTGGCCTTCACACTGCGTTCAACGTGGCGGTAGCGGAGGCAGATACCGAACTGTTTGTGTGCTTTGAGTCGGACGATATCTTTACGCCGGAAGCAATGACGATCATTAAAAGCACTTGGGCGGCGGTCCGGGAGAGCGATTGTGTGGGGTTCATCACCCTGTGCAAAGATATGAACGGGGAACTCATCGGAACCCGGTTTCCGGAGAATGTGAAGACGACCCTGTACCGGGAGCACCGCCGGATCGCGCCCGGGGACAAGCAGTACATTTTTCGTACGGAGGCGCTGAAGAAGGTCTTTCCCATGCCGTCGTTTTCGGGTGAGAAGTACTTCGACCCGAAATACAGGTTCTTTGCCCTGGATGAGATCGGCCCGCTGGCGGTCACCAATGAGGTGTTCGATCTTGTGGACTATCAGCCGGGAGGACTGACCCACACCATGATGCGGCAGTACTATAACAGCCCCAACAGCTTTGCTGAGTATCGAAAACTGTATATGCGGCTGCCTAATCGGAGTGCACAGTATATTTTGAGGCAGAACATTCACTATGTGGCGAGCTGCTGTCTGGCCGGAAAGCTGGGCAGGGCGGTAAAGGAATCCCCCAGGAAGGGATATACGATCCTGGCCTTTTTGCCCGGACTGCTGTGGGCTGCTGTGATCAAAGCGGCCAATCGGGAAAAGCGTGGAGGGTCCGGAAAATGATCAGCGTGCTGTTTTTGATTCCTACCCTGGACCGGGGCGGAGCAGAAAATGTGTTGGTTGACCTTGTCAACCACATGGATCAAAGCAAATTTCAGATCACCGTGCAGACCCTGTTTGACAAGGGAGCCCAGAAGGATCGACTCCGGGAGGGAATCGAGTACAAGACGTTCCTGTACCACCAGTTTCACGGGAACAGCCGGCTTCAGTCAGTGATCCCCGCCGGTCTGCTGTATCGTTTGATCGTCCGGAAACGGTACGATATCGTGGTGTCCTATCTGGAGGGTCCCACGACGCACATTCTGTCCGGCTGCCCGTACAGGGACTCCAAGAAAGTGGCGTGGGTTCACGTGGAGA
>CACZNU010000039.1 GCA_902782615.1 Oscillospiraceae bacterium
AACGGCAACTACCTGCTCAAGTTCAAGGACGACTGCACCGGCAAGGACGGCGTGTTCGATCCCGGCGAGAACTCCGTGGGCCTGACCATCGAGGGCGTGGGCGACGTGAACCTGCGCATGTCCATCTATTTCTTTGAGAAGATCAACGCCGCCGGCATTCGCACCCACTATGTCAGCGCCGACCTGGACAACACCACCATGGAGGTGCTGCCCGCCAAGGTGTTCGGCCACGGCCTGGAGGTCATCTGCCGCCACAAGGCCGTGGGCAGCTTCCTGCGCCGCTACGGCGAGTATGTGGAAGAGGGCGCCGACCTGCCCGCCTACGTGGAGACCACCTTCAAGAACGACGCCCTGGGCGATCCTCTGGTCACCAAGGACGGTCTGGTGGTCCTGGGCGTGATGACCGAGGAGCAGTATGACGACATCAAGGACATGACCCAGAAGATCACCCGGATCGTGGCTGACGATCTGAAGGAAAAGGGCATGGTCCTCTACGACATCAAGTTTGAGTATGGCTACGACGCCGACGGCAAGGTGATGCTCATCGATGAGATCGCCTCCGGCAACATGCGGGTTTACAAGGACGGCAAGTACATCGATCCCATGACGCTGTCCAAGCTGTTCTTCGCGTAATGGGCGGTTATTTCGGCGCGGTCTCCCACCGCGATGTGGTGCTGGACGTGTTCTTCGGAACGGATTACCACAGTCACCTGGGCACCCGGAATGCCGGCATGGTGGTCTGGAGCGCCGAGGAGGGCTATCAGCGGCAGATCCACTCCATCTCTAAGGCCCCGTTCCGCACCAAGTTTGAAAACGATCTGGACAAGTTCAAGGGCAGCACCAGCGGCCTGGGCTGTATCAGCGACGCCGATCCCCAGCCCCTGCTGGTCCGCTCCCACCTGGGCGTCTACGGCATTGTGGCCGTGGGCCTCATCAACAACGCCGAGAGTCTGGTGGAGAACTATTTCGCCCAGCACGGCCATCAATTCATGGCTATGAGCTCGGGCAAGGTCAACTCCACCGAGCTGGTGGCCGCCCTCATCAACGAGGGGAAGGACCTGATCGACGGCATCCGCCACGCCCAGGAGGTCATCGACGGGTCCATGACCATCCTGCTGCTGATGCCCAGCGGCGACATCATCGCTGCCCGGGACCCCTACGGCCGGCTGCCGGTGCTCATCGGCAAGGACGACAACGGCCACTGCGTGTCCTTCGAGTCCTTCGCCTACCGGAAGCTGGGCTATCACGACGTGTACGAGCTGGGCCCCAAGGAGATCGTCCACATCACCGCCGACGGTTACCGGACGCTGTCCGCCGCCGGGGATAAGATGAAGATCTGCGCCTTCCTCTGGGCCTATTACGGCTACCCCAACTCCAACTACGAGGGCGTCAACGTGGAGGTCATGCGCTGCCGCAACGGTGAGATCATGGCCCGGGAGGAGATGAAGCGGGGCACCCTGCCGGACGTGGACTTCGTGGCCGGCGTGCCGGATTCCGGCGTGCCTCACGCCATCGGCTACGCCAACCGCAGCGACAAGGCCTTTGGCCGGCCCTTCGTCAAATACACCCCCACCTGGCCCCGGTCCTTCATGCCCTCCAACCAGGAGGTCCGCAACCAGGTGGCCAAGATGAAGCAGATCCCCGTCCCGGAGCTGATCGAGGGCAAGAAGCTCCTCTTCGTGGACGACTCCATCGTCCGGGGCACCCAGCTCCAGGGCACGGTGGAATTCCTCTATGAATCCGGCGCGGCGGAGGTGCATATGCGCTCCGCCTGCCCACCCATCATGTACGCCTGCAAGTATCTGGACTTCTCCCGGGGCAAATCCGATATGGAGCTGCTGGCCCGGCGGATGGTCCAGGAGATCGAGGGCGACGAGGGCCAGAAGCATCTGGATGAATACGCCGACGGCGATACGGAGCGGGGCAAGTGCCTGATCCGGGCCATCTGCGACAAGCTGGGCTTCGACTCCCTGGGCTATCAGTCTCTGGACGGCATGCTGGAGGCCATCGGCATCGACCGGGAAAAAGTCTGCACCTACTGCTGGACAGGAAAGGAATAAACCATGGAAAAATCATTCTCCGCATCCTATGCCGCCGCCGGCGTGGACATTACCGCCGGCTATGAGGCGGTGAAGCTGATGGGCCGCCATGTGAAGCGCACCACCATCCCCGGCGTCATCGGCGGCGTGGGCGGCTTCGGCGGCCTGTTTGCCCCGGACATCAAGGGCATGGAAGAGCCGGTGCTGGTCTCCGGTACCGACGGCGTGGGCACCAAGCTGAAAATCGCCTTCCTGCTGAACAGGCATGACACCATCGGCATCGACTGCGTGGCCATGTGCGTCAACGACATCATCTGCTGCGGCGCCAGGCCCCTGTTCTTCCTGGACTATATCGCCTGCGGCAAGAACGTGCCGGAGCGCATCGCTGAGATCGTGGGCGGTGTGGCCGAGGGCTGCGTCCAGTCCGGCTGCGCCCTTATCGGCGGCGAGACCGCCGAGCACCCCGGCATGATGCCGGAGGAGGAGTACGACCTGGCGGGCTTCGCCGTGGGCGTCGTGGACAGGAAAAAGCTGCTGGACAACTCCACCGTCACCGAGGGCGACGTGATCCTGGCCCTGCCCTCCAGCGGCGTCCACTCCAACGGCTTCTCCCTGGTGCGCAAGGTCTTCGATGTGGACCACGCCGACCTCACCGCCCCCTGTGCCGAGCTGGGCGGCGCCTCTATCGGCGAGACGCTGCTCACCCCCACCAGGATCTATGTCAAGCCCATGCTGGCCCTGATGGAGGAGGTCACCGTCAAGGCGGTGTCCCACATCACCGGCGGCGGTTTCTATGAGAACATCCCCCGCAGCATTCCCAAGGGCTACACCGCCAAGATCAAAAGGTCCGACGTGCGGGTGCTGCCCATCTTCGATCTCATCGCCAGTCGGGGCAATATCCCCGAGCGGGACATGTTCAACACCTACAACATGGGTGTGGGCATGACGGTGGTGGTGTCCCGGCGGGACGCCTGCCACGCCGCGGCCATCCTGCGCCGAAACGGTGTGGAGGCCTACAAGCTGGGCGAGATCGTGAAGGGTGACGAGGGCGTGGTGCTATGGTGAAGACCCGAATCGCCGTGTTCGTCTCCGGCGGCGGCACCAACCTCCAGGCGCTGATCGACGCCCAGTCCAGAGGGGAGCTTCCCTCCGGCCAGATCGTGCTGGTGATCTCCAGCAGCGCCAAGGCCTACGCCCTGGAGCGGGCGAAGAAGGCCGGCATCGCTGCCGCCGTCTGCTCCCGGAAGGAGCTGGGAAGCCAGGCGGCCTTTGAGGCGGCCATCGACGCCAAGCTCCGGAGCCACGGCGTGGACATGATCGTGCTGGCCGGCTTCATGAGCATCCTCAGCGCCGACTTTACCCGGCGCTGGCCGAATCGCATCATCAACGTCCATCCGGCGCTGATCCCGTCCTTCTGCGGCAAGGGCTTCTACGGACTCCGCGTCCATGAGGCGGCCCTCCGGTACGGCGTGAAGGTGACGGGCGCCACGGTGCATTTTGTCAACGAGATCCCCGACGGCGGGCAGATCATTTTGCAAAAGGCGGTGGAGGTGGCCCCCGGCGACACGCCGGAGACGCTGCAGCGCCGGGTCATGGAGCAGGCCGAGTGGATCCTGCTGCCCCGGGCCGCCGAACTGGTCGCCCGTCAAATCGCGGAAGAAGGAGAACGGAAATGAACATCTACGAAGTGAAATCCATGGGCCAGCGCATCGCCGGCAACCCCTATGTGGGCCGGGGCATCGTCATCGGCCGCAGCGCTGACGGCACCAAGGCCGTCTTCGCCTATTTCATCATGGGCCGCAGCGTCAACAGCCGCAACCGTGTCTTCACCAAGACGGAGGACGGCATCCGCACCGAGGCCTTCGACCCCGCCAAGCTGGCGGACCCCTCTCTCATCATTTATTCCCCGGTGCGCCGCCAGGGCAACAGCATCGTGGTGACCAACGGCAACCAGACCGACACCATCTGCGAGTATCTGGCCCAGGGCAGCGACATGGAGGCGGCCCTGGAGATCCGCACCTTCGAGCCCGACGGCCCCAACTTTACCCCCCGCATCAGTGGCGAGCTGATCCTGGGCGGCAAGTTCACCTATAAGCTGAGCATCCTCAAGAGCATGGACGAGGCGGGCAGCGCCTGCACCCGCCAGTACTTCCGCTATACCGCCCTCAACGGCCTGGGCCACTTTATCCACACCTACGTCACCGACGGCAACCCCATCCCCACCTTTGTGGGTGAGCCGGAGCGCGTCAGCATCCCCGACGACATCGACCAGCTGACGAAGGATATCTGGGAGAACCTGAACGAGGACAACAAGATCTCCCTCTACGTCAGCTATACCGACCTGGAGACCGGCGTCGAGGAGACCCGTCTCATCAACAAGAACTGCTGAGGAGGATACGGAACATGAAAAAGCTGGAGCTGAAATACGGCTGCAACCCCAACCAGAAGCCCGCCAGCATCTTTGTCAATGACGGCCGGGACCTGCCGGTGGAGGTGCTCAGCGGCAAGCCCGGTTACATCAACTTTATGGACGCCCTGAACTCCTGGCAGCTGGTGCGTGAGCTGAAGGAGGCCACCGGCCTGCCCTCCGCCGCGTCCTTCAAGCATGTGTCCCCCGCCGGCGCCGCCGTGGGCCTGCCCCTCACGGAGACCGACCGGAGGATCTATTTCGTGGAGCCGGACGCCCACCTGAGCCCCATCGCCTGCGCCTATATCCGGGCCCGGGGCGCCGACCGGCTCTGCTCCTACGGCGACTGGGCGGCCCTGTCCGACGTGTGCGACGCAGCCACCGCCGCCTATCTGAAATCCGAGGTGTCCGACGGCGTTATTGCCCCCGGCTATACCGATGAGGCGCTGGAGATCCTCCGGGCCAAGAAGGGCGGCAAGTACAACGTGGTGAAGATCGACCCGGACTACGTGCCCGCCCCCGTGGAACACAAGGACGTGTTCGGCATCCCCTTTGAGCAGGGCCGCAACAACTTCAAGATCGACGAGGAACTGCTCCGGAACATCGTCACCGACAACAAGGAGCTGCCCGACCAGGCCCGGACCGACATGATCGTGGCCCTCATCACCCTGAAATACACCCAGTCCAACTCCGTCTGCTACGTGAAGGACGGCCAGGCCATCGGCGTGGG
>CACZNU010000040.1 GCA_902782615.1 Oscillospiraceae bacterium
TCGGCCAGGATCAGGGGGAAGATCTCCTCCGTGGTGCCCCGGTGGGCGATCTGGCCGCCGGCCACCACGATGATCTCGTCGGCCAGGCGGATGATCCGCTCCTGATGGGAGATGATGATCATGGTGGCGCTGTGCTGGGCATGGATCTGCTCGAAGGTCTCGGTGAGCCGGGCGAAGGACCACAGGTCGATGCCGGCCTCCGGCTCGTCGAAGATCATCAGCTGGCCGTTACGGGCCAGAATGGTGGCGATCTCGATGCGCTTGACCTCGCCGCCGGAGAGGGACACATCCACCTCCCGGTCCAGATAGTCGTTGGCGCACAGACCCACCCGTGTCAGGTAGTTGCAGCAGCGGTCCTTGCTGAGCTTCTCCTCGCCGGCGGCCAGCAGCAGCAGGTCGTGGACGGTGATGCCCTTGAACCGGGGCGGCTGCTGGAAGCCGTAGCTGATGCCCAGCCGGGCCCGTGCGGTGATGTCCATGTCGGTGATGTCCTGACCGTTGTAGAGGATCTGGCCGGCGGTGGGCCGGATCAGACCCATAATGATCTTGGCCAGAGTGGTCTTGCCGCCGCCGTTGGGGCCGGTAAACACCACCAGCTTGTGGTCGGGTATGGTAAGGCTGACGTCTTTGAGAATGTCCATCTCCCCCTCGGGGGCGGACACGCGATAGGAAATATGCTTCAGCTCCAGCATATGGGGCCCTCCTTTGAGGTGATCATCTGCCGGGTCGACGCAAAAAACGCGACCCGTGTGCAATTTATACATTTTAGCAGAAGAGGGCGGGAAATGCAAGCGTTCGCACAGGATTTCTCTCCCGGCATAGGATGATGGGGGAGGTGAAAGGATGGATTATCACGAGGAGATGGACTATCAGCTCTGCAACCAGGTGTGGCAGCGGGTGGCGCCGGAGCTGGACCCCTATCCGGAGGTCCGGTCGGCCGCCGGCGAGCCGGAGGGGGAGAGCTGCCGGCTGCAGAAGGGCATGATGCCCATGGAGCAGCTGCGCATGGCCATCGAAGGGGAGCTGACGGCCCGCCGGGCCTATCTGGCCCACGCCCGGTGCGCCGGCGGTAGCGTGGGCCGGACGCTGATGCAGATGGCCGAGGAGGATGGCCGCCACGCCTGTCGGCTGAAGAGCCTGTACTATCTGCTGACCGGCGAGTGCTGGGAGAGTGAACGCGGCTGCGGCTGCGTCGGCGAAACCATGAGCCTGTGCCGCTTTTTGCGCCAGCGTTACCAGATGGAGACCACCGCCGCTGACCGCTACGAGAGCTGGGCCGACGGCATGGAGGACGAGTGCATGGCGTCCATGCTCCGGCAGCTGGCGGAGGACGACCGCTGTCACGCCGCCACGGTGATGCGCCTGCTGGAGAATCGGCTGAGCTGAGATCACGTACCCAATGAAAAAACCGCCGCCCATCCGGGCGGCGGTTTTTGTGATGGATGTGTCACTCCATGGACACGATGTAGTAGTACACGGGCTGGCCGCCGTTGAGCAGGGACAGCTCGCAGTCGGGGCAGGCGGTGCGGAAGCGGATGGAAGCGGCCTCGGCCTCCTCCTCGCTGACGCCCTCGCCGTAGAAGAGGGTGATGAACTCGGCGCCCTTGTCGGCGGCCAGAGCAGCCAACTGGTCCAGCAGGCTGTCCAGCTGGCGGTCAGTGCCCAGCAGCTTGCCGTCTACCAGGGCCAGATAGTCGCCCTCATTGATGGCGAAGCCGTCGAAATCGGAGTTCCGGGCGGCATAGGTGATCTGGGCGGTGGTGACGGTGGCGGCGGCCTCGGTCATGGCCTGGGCGATGGCCTGGGGATCGTCCTGCTCCACGTCGGCGTTCATCATGGCGGTGATGCCCTGGGGCACGGTGGCGGTGGGGATCACGATGATCTCCTTGTCCGTCAGACCCACGCACTGCTGGGCGGCCATGATGATGTTCTTGTTGTTGGGCAGGATGAACACGATCTCGCTGGGAGTCTGCTCCACCTCGTGGAGAATGGACTCGGTGGAGGGGTTCATGGTCTGTCCGCCGGACACGATGCGGTCCACACCCAGATCCCGGAAGGCCTCGGCCAGACCCTCACCGGCGCACACGGCCAGGAAGCCGTAGCGCTTCTCCGGCGCGGCGGGAGCGGCGCTCTCGTGTTCCAAATCCTCGTCGTCCAGATCGTCGGCGCTGATGGCCTTCCGGCCCGCGGCCACGTCGTCGGCCTGGATGCGCATATTCTCGATCTTGGCCACCTCCAGCGTGCCGTACTTCTGGGCCTCGGTGAGGGCGGCGCCGGGGATGTCGGTGTGGACGTGGACCTTGAAGGCATCGTCGTCCTCGCCGATGACCAGCGAGTCGCCGATGCTGTTGAGATAGACCCGCAGAGGCTCCAGGGACTTCTCCACCGTCTTGCGGACAATGAACACCGTGTCAAAGGCGAAGGTGATGTCCTCATCGCCGATAGCGGCGAAGTCGGCCTTCTCCTTTGTCTCACCCTGGTTATCCAGCTCCGGCACTTTTTCACCCCGGAGACTGCGGAGCATGCCCTCCAGAATGATGAGGTAGCCCTTGCCGCCGGCATCCACCACGCCGGCCTTCTTCAGCACCGGGTTCATGTCGGTGGTCTCGGCCAGGGTGGCGTAGCCCACCTTGATGGCTTCGGTCAATACGTACTCCACGTCGTTTTGCTCCTGGGCGGCCTCCACGGCGCGCTTGGCAGCCAGGCGGGAAACCGTCAGCACGGTGCCCTCGGCGGGCTTCATCACGGCGCTGTAGGCGGTGGAAACGCCCTCGTTCATGGCGCTGGCCAGGGCCGTACCGTCGGCGTCGGCCATGCCCTTGAATACCTTGGACATGCCCCGGAACAGCAGGGACAAAATCACGCCGGAGTTGCCCCGGGCGCCCCGCAGCAGGGCGGAGGCGGTGGTCTTGGCGGCCTGGTCCA
>CACZNU010000041.1 GCA_902782615.1 Oscillospiraceae bacterium
CGACGCCGGCTCCATGTACAACACCCCCAACTGCTGGGCTATCTACTGCTGCGGCAAGGTCTTCAAGTACCTTAAGAGCATCGGCGGCCTGGAGGAGATGCACAAGCGCAACATCGCCAAGGCCAAGGTCATCTATGACTTCCTGGATTCTTCCAAGCTGTTCAAGGGCGCCGTGGTGCCTGAGGACCGCAGCCTGATGAACATCCCCTTCGTCACCGGTGACAAGGATTTGGACGCCGCCGTGGTGGCCGCCTCCAAGGAGGCCGGTTTCGACAACCTGAAGGGTCACAAGAGCGTGGGCGGTCTGCGCGCCTCCGTGTACAACGCCATGCCCATTGAGGGCGCCCAGGCACTGGTGGAGTTCCTGGCCAAGTTTGAGGCTGAGCACAAATAAATCACGATTTGCAATATAGAAAGGGGTACATTATCATGAGAATCCTGGTTACCGACGGTATGGACAAGACCGCCATGGCGCAGCTGCGCGAAATGGGTCACGAGGTCGTTGAGCAGTTCTATGAGCCCGATCAGCTGGGCGCCGCTCTCCGCGAGTTCGACGTGGCCGTGGTCCGCTCCAAGACCAAGGTCCGCGCCAATCACATCGACGAGGCTCTCGGCGGCAAGTTGAAGCTGATCATCCGCGGCGGCGTGGGCGTGGACAATATCGACGTCAAGTACGCGGAGGCTCACGGCATCGCCGTGAAGAACACCCCCCGTGCCTCCTCCCAGTCCGTGGCCGAGCTGGCCATGGGTCACATGTTCGCGTGCGCCCGCTACCTGTCCATCGCCGGTCATACCATGCGTGAGGGCAAGTGGGAGAAGAAGGCCTACGGTAAGGGCATCGAGCTGCAGGGCAAGACCCTGGGCATCGTGGGCTTCGGCCGCATTGGCCAGCACTTGGGCGTGATGGCCAAAGCCATCGGCATGAAGGTCGTCGCTTTCGATATCTTCCACATCCCCGGCATCGAGGAGCAGTTGGGTATCCCCTATGTGGAGATGGATGAGCTGCTGGCTCAGGCCGATTTCGTCTCCGTCCATGCTCCTGCTGTGGACGGCGGCGCCCTGATCAGCGCTGAGAACATTGCCAAGATGAAGGACGGCGTGGTAATCATCAACACCTCCCGCGGCACCAATGTGGACGAGGCCGCCCTGCTGGCCGCTTTGGAGTCCGGTAAGGTCCGCGCCGCCGGTCTGGATGTCTATGCTGACGAGCCCGCTACCAACGCCGCGCTGTACAGCCATCCCATGGTGTCCTGCACGCCGCACATCGGCGCCGCCACCGTGGAGGCTCAGAAGCGCATCGGCGCTGAGATCGTGGAGATCATCAAGAACTTCTGATCCCCTCTGGTTATATGACGAAAGCCCATCCGGTCGGATGGGCTTTCATTTTTGCGGCGCATCGTGCTCCCACACCGTCGTGTCTGCCGCTCTCTGCGCACCGTTCCTGCCCCGGCGTTTTCCCCCAGCGCCGCCTCGCCCGTTCTTTTGCAGGGAGTCATGGCAAGGTTGCATCCTGTTCCATCCGAGGTGTTGGCGGCGGTCAAACCGCTTTCCGGCGACCCCATACACAAAAGCTTAAAAAAGTGAACAAAATTACGTATTATTCATTGCCTTTTTTTAGTGGTTCATGCTAATATAGTTTTATCTACATCGAAAAGGGAAACACAATGAAACACGGAGGAGGAATGAATTTGAAAAAGATCTTTTGCCTGCTGCTGTCCGTTCTTCTGATTTGCTCACTGGCTGCCTGTGGCGGATCCAAGGAAAACGACAAGGACTTCGTTTGGAGCCGGCAGGGCTATTATACCGATGAGAACGGCAACATGCTCTATGTGACCCCTTCCGAGGACGAGGAGCATCCCGGCTGGACCGTGGGCTGTATGCTGGAGGAGGGGATGCACGGCTGGTATATCCAGCAGGAGGGCAAGACCCTTCACGGCAACCTGGTGGCCGATTACCTGGACGAGGATGATTTTATCGTGACCGTGTCCGAGGAGGGCGAGGACGGATTGCTGCTGGAGATCGAGAACGGCAATACCTACCACTTCACCCCCACGGAGATGCCGAAGGCCGCCATTACCGTGACGGTCAATACGGAGGGCTGGGGCCAGGTCGCGTACGCGGAAGAGGGACAGGAACCGGTGTTTGACGACGAGTTCCCCTCCCAGTCGGCGTATCTGGGCCTGGAGGGCCCCGAGACCTACGTGCTGGCCGCCAAGCCGGACGAGGGCTGGAAGTTCATGAAATGGACCAAGGACGGGGAGGTGTATTCCAGAGACGCTCAGATCACCGTGGAGTTTACGGAGAGCGCGGCCTTCGTTGCCGTCTTCGGCATTGCCGGAACGGACGAGACCCCGGTGGATCTGGACACCGTCACCACCCTGGGCCAGGTGCTGGGCCTGCCGAATTACGGCACCTCCTGCTCCGAGGACACGTACGTCTATGTGTTCGAGCAGGACGAGATCTTCTATCGGGCCATCGCCGAGTGCCCCAAGGAGGTGTCCGACGCCGTGTTTGCGCTGGATTGGGATGACGCACAGTACGACACGAAGCTGCGGGAGCTGATCGCCCCCCTGAAGGTGACCCGGATCGAGAACCTGACCGAAGCCATCCCCACCCAGGAGGAGCTGGATCAGCTGGTGGGCAAGACCGGCGCGGAGCTGCTGGACGACGGCTGGTACAACTCGGGCTGGAACCTGGAAACCATGGAGTTCCATATGTCTCACGGGCCCTTTGCGTATACGGTCGTCTTTGAGGGGACCGTGAAGAACGCCGAGGACTTTGATGAGGAGGACATCAAGCCGCTGGTGGTGAAGTCCGTCACCTATAGCGGTCTGGGCAACGCCACCAGTCTGGACTGAGCGTAAGCCGCCTTCTGTCCCTCACGGTGTTCGCCATTGGGGGACAAATCAGGCTATCGCAGAATAACCTCTGCACCAGATAAGTGAAAACAGCCCCTCCGGGCGGAGGGGCTGTTTTATATTGCCCGGGAAACTACGGGGAGCAGCCGGAAAACCGTTTCTTTTATCATAGATGTGCTTTTCAGCTGCACAATCCCCCGGATTCGACTGATTCCTGTCATTCCATCATTCTGCCCCTTAAAAAGCCGGGGGAGGGCTTTTGCTCTTTGACTGCGCCACTGTACGGCGTCATCGTGCTCCCACACCGCCATGTGGTGCCCCCGACACAGCGGCCCAATAGTAAAAGCGCGCAGCGAAAAACGCTGCGCGCTTTTATACACTCATAGAGGAGCTTATCCCCCGTTGTCACCGGTCTCGCCCGGTTCCTCCGGTGTCGTCGGGTCACCCGGCGTCACCGGATCCTCCGGATTCACAGGTGTTGCCGGATCCTCCGGATTCATTGGATCCACCGGATCCTCCGGTGTAACAGGCGTCTGCTTGTTCTTTTCCTCTTCTTCCTTCTTCTTCTTTTCTTCCTCTTCCTGCTTCTTCTTCCACTCCTCGTTGTGGACCGGACAGGCCTTGTTGTCCTTTCCATCCAGAGTTTCTGCGGAGAGCACCTTCAGCAGGTATTGATGGTCGCCGGCCTTGATGCCGCCGATGATCTCGCGGTCGTAGTCCAGAACGGCTACCTCCTCCACACTCTCCTCCGGGCAGAACTCGGTGGCAATGTGCTTGCCGTCCTTGCACCACTTGACGGTCTTGTGCATGTTGCAGCGCTGGGTGGGAGCCGTATCCGCCGCCACCGTCACCGTGCGGGCTCGGTTGCCCCGCAGATCGTGGGTGCAGGCGTCCGTGGCAAGCAGGCCGCTGTCGGCGCACACCGTCACCGTGGTCACGCCGGTAGCTCCGTGGAAGCCGGGATCGGTTAGATTGGCGTGGATTTTGCTCATCACCTGGCGCCACAGGTTTGCCGCCGGGTTGCCGCCGATCCAGATCTCCTCGTTGGAGCGGTAGCCGGTCCAGACAGCCGCGCAGTAATAGGGGGTAAAGCCCACGAAGTAGCGGTCGCGCTCATCGTTGGTGGTACCGGTCTTACCGCCCTGGCTCATGCCGGAGAAGGCGGCCTCATAGCCGGTACCGGAGGTGATGACGCTGCGGAGCATCTCCCGCATCAGATAGGCGGTGCTCTCCTTGATGGCTACGCTGGACTGAGGGCTGTTCTCCAGCAGCACGTTACCGTCGGCGTCCTCCACCCGGTAGAAGGTGTAGGGCTTGGTATACAGTCCGTCGTTGACAAAAATGGCGTAGGCCGCGGCCATCTCCTTGGTGTTCACGCCGTACTGGAGACCGCCCAGCGCCATAGCGCCCACCTTTTCGGCATCGTCCTCGGTCAGGGTGGTAAAGCCCAACTTGTCCACCATGAAGTTGTAAGAACTGTAGGTGCCGTACTTCAGGTTGACCCGGGCAGCGCAGGTATTCAGAGAGTTGATAATGGCGTTCTGCACGGAGGTCAGTCCGCCAAAGCCCGCATGGGAGTTCTGGGGATAGGCGTGGCCGTTGAGCTCCATGACGGGATAGTCGTCAATAGAGGAGCCTGCCGTGATGGTACCGTCATCCAGAGCGGGGGCGTAGGTGGAGATGGGCTTGATGGCGGAACCGCACTGACGGGTGGTGGTAGCCCAGTTCCAGCCGCGGTTGATGGTCTTGACCCCGGTACCGCCCACCACAGCCAGCACCTCGCCGGTATAGGGGTCCATCAGCGTAATGGCAGCCTGCAGCGGCTCGCCCTCGGAGTCCAGGATATCCACATACTCTGTATTCTCGAACACCTCCTCGCAGATGTGTTGCAGGTCGATGTTCTGGGTGGTGAAGATCTTGCAGCCGCCGAACACCTTGTTCTCGGCGGTCATGTAGTCGTAGCCGTACTTATCCTGCAGGGCGGCAATCACGTCATCGATGACCTGGTCGGTAAAGTAGGAGTTCCGGGCCCGGGTCACGGTATCGGTGTCCTCACCTTCGCCGGTATCGTCGGGCTCGTCCGAGGGATCGGGGTCCACGTAGTTGCCGAAGCAGGTGTAGCCGTCACTGAAGACAATTTCCTCGTTCATGGCGGCGTTGTACTGGGCCTCGCTGATCTTCTCCTGATCCAGCATGGCGTCCAGCACGTCCGTTTGACGTCCCCGGTTCTTCTCCCGGGTCCAGTCGCTGATCAGAGGATCGTACATGGAGGGGTTGTTGGTGATGGCGATCAGACTGGCGCACTCCGCCAGGTCCAGCTCGGACACGTCCTTGTTGAAATACATCTTGGCCGCCGTCTTGACGCCGTAGCAGGACTCGCCCATGTAGATCCGGTTGAGATAGTTCTCCATGATCTCGTCCTTGCTGTGGGTCTTTTCGAAGGCCAGGGCCCGGTAGATCTCCACCACCTTGCGCTTGACGGTATTCTGGTTGTCGCCGGTGGCGTTTTTCAGCATCTGCTGGGTGATGCTGGAGCCGCCCTGGACGCTTTTGCCCATCAGCGTGTAGCCGACGGCGCCCACGGTGCGCTTCCAGTCCACGCCGTGGTGGGTCTCGAAGCGCTTGTCCTCAATGGCGATGGCGGCCTGCTGCAGATTCTTGGGGATCTTGTCCAGGGTCACCCAGATGCGGTTCTCCGCGTTCAGGAACAGCGTCTGGTACATGACCTCCTCCCCGGTCTGGGGATCCCGGTAGTACAGCTCCGAGGATACGGAGGGGTCGTAGGCGTCAATATCCACTTCCACGTGGCCCTTCAGGGATTTATCCACGTAGGTCATGAAGATCCCCACGAACATGGCAACCGTCAGGATGCCGACAAGGATCAGCGTTCCGACCCAGAAAAAGACATTTTTTACCGCACTTCGTTTCTTTCTGCTCTTCTTCGGGCGGCTGCCGGAGGAAGCCTGGGCGCTCTGCTGGGC
>CACZNU010000042.1 GCA_902782615.1 Oscillospiraceae bacterium
GTTGGCGGGAGCGGAGGTGATCTTGCCGGGCACGCCGCCCAGACCCTCCTGGATCAGCTGCTTCAGACTCCAGCCGGCGCAGTAGCCGGTGAGCATGCTCAGGTCGTGCAGGTGGATGGCGGCACTGCGGTGGGCCTCGGCCACCTCCTGGTCATAGACCTCGCTGAGCCAGTAGTTGGCGGTGATGGCACCGGAGTTGGACAGGATCAGACCGCCCACGGAGTAGGTGACGGTGGAGTTCTCCTTCACCCGCCAGTCGTTGATCTTCAGATAGTTGTCCACCAGATCCTTGTAGTTGAGAAGGGTGGAGTTGATGTTGCGGACCTTCTCCCGCTGCTTGCGGTAGAGGATATAGGCCTTGGACACGTCGGCATAGCCGGCCTCGGACAGCACCTTCTCCACGCTGTCCTGAATGTCCTCCACGGTGATCTGGCCGTCCTTCACCTTGCCCTCAAAATCGGAGGTGACCCGCAGTGCGATGAGATCGATCACACTGGAGTGATATTCCTTGTTCAGCGCCTCAAAGGCCTTGGTGATGGCGGCGCTGATCTTCTCGATGTGGAAATCCACGACCTTTCCGTCTCTCTTAACCACTTGATACATGAATGTTCCCCCTCGTCGGTAAAATAGAAACACGGTTCGACAAAAATCGACCGAAACCTGATTGTCTCCATTCTACACCGAGGGGGAACATGTGTCAACAAGATTTTGGTATAATTGTAAAAGTTAGCCACAACATATTGTGGTCAATGGATCAGTCCACGCCGCGGAGATTGACGTCCGGCACATAGGGACGGACGATGTCGGCATAGGCGCGCAGATCCTGCGCCGAGGGAGCGTGGAGATTGCCGAAGGGGACGGAATCCCGGTCGGTGAAACACTGGAGGAAGTAGCGCCGGGCACCGCGGATCATCCGTCCGATCGCCTCAAAGTCCGCCGCCTGGTGGAACTCCGCCACCACGGTGGTGCGGAACTCATAGTCCGCCGGGCCGTCCATCAGCAGCTGGATGCTCCGGCGCACCTTGTCCAGGTCCACCGTCTCCAGGCCGCAGGTGGCGGCGTATTTGGCGGGGCTGTTTTTCACATCCATGGCCACATAGTCCACCAGCCCGCGGTTCAAAATCTCCTGCAGCCGCTCCGGGTGGTAGCCGTTGGTGTCCAGCTTGGTGGCAAAGCCCATGGCGCGGATCTTTTCCAGCAGGTCGGGCAGGCCGACGTGGAGGCAGGGCTCGCCGCCGGTAAAGGCTACGCCGTCCAGCAGACCCTTCCGCTTGGCCAGGAAGGACAGCAGTTCCTCATCGTCCATCAGAGGCTGGGCGCTGCCGTCCACCAGCTCGAAGTTGTGGCAGAAGGGGCAGCGGAAGTCGCAGCCGCCCAGGAACACCGTGCAGGCCACGGCGCCCGGGAAGTCCAGCAGGGTCATCTTTTGCAGTCCGTGAATTTTCATGGGCGTTTCCTCCTCAAATGGCGGTCAGCACGTGGAGATTCCGCAGCGCCGGGTCGGCGATGCTGTCGTTGACGGAGTAGGCGTGCTTCTCCAGATCGCCGCAAATGGCCCTTGTCAGGCCCTGGTCCATCAGCTCGTCGATGACGTCGGCGGCGATGCCCTCCATCACGTCGTACTTTTCCCGGGCGGTGTCGCCGTCGTTGTCGGTGGTCAGCAGGTATTCCAGCAGCTCCGCCGTCAGCGCCAGCTTGGGCAGAGCGCGCATGGCCCGGAAGCTCCACTTGTAGTAGGGCTGATACGTCTTGTTCAGCAGGAATACCGCCGACATGGCGCTTCTCACAAATTCACCTGCCGCCAGCTGGGCGGCGGCGGTCTCCCCGTGGGAAAGACAGCGGCGATAGTTGTACTGGCCGGATTGGGCCATCAGCAGCAGGTGCCCCGCCAGCTTCTTCCGGCGGACATCCTCGGGAAAATATGCCAGCGTCTGCCGGATAGCGGTGACCTGACCATAGTTGTCGAAGTAGAGCTCCCCGTTGGTGCATTCAGCCAGCGCCTGCTCGGGGAGGGACAGCCATTGAGCCGTGGTCAGTGCGGCGTCGGGGGAGCCGATCTTCCCGGCAAAGAATTCCGCCGTCCGCAGTACGCCGTGCCTTGCCCCGCCCACCGGCTGCAGCATGGCCCGCCGCAGCCCCATGAACTCCTTGGGCAGCTTGGCATAGGCCCGCTCCAGGAGAAACGCGCTGCGCCGATCCACCACGTCTTCCCCGGGGAGGAACAGGCAGAAGCCCGGCTCAAAGTCGTGGTCCCGGGAGACCTCGTCGTCGTAGCCGAAGCACTCGGAGCCGCTGCCCAGGAGCCCCGCTGCCAGGCGGGGCAGCAGATCGGGAAACTGTTCCTCCAGCATGGGCCTGCCGCAGGCCTCAAAAAAGGCCCGGGAGAGTTCAAGGCCTGTCATAGATGTTCTCTGCATAGATGTTCTCCGCTCGCCAGGTCAGCTCATTGGCCGCCGAAAAATAACCGTAGTAGGAGAAGGACGGGGCGCATTTCTCGCACACAAAGGCGTAGTACCCGTTCCGGGGGAGGGAGGGATCGTTCAGCAGCTCCCAGGCCCGATCCACCAGGGTGTCGATCTCCGCCTCCGCCTCCTCCATGCCCTTCTGGGCGGCGGTGGCGTCGGCCATGTTCAAGTATGTGATGGCCTGCTCCAGGGCGCCGTCAGCTACGCCGCCCATGATGTTCAGGGCCTTTTCGTACAGGGCAAAGGCCTCCTCATACCGGCCCAGGGACACATAGGTCAGGGCCATGTTGTTGTACAGGCCGCCCAGCAGGGACGGCTCCGTCCGGGGCGTGGCCTCATAGACCTCTTTGGCCTTTTCAAAGAGAGTCAGCGCCCGGTTGTTTTCTCCAAAGGCGTTGCAGGCGGTGGCCACGTTGGTGTAGGTGGTGCCGGCGCTGACGGTGCCGTCGAAGTCCAGCTCCCGGAGCAGGGCCAGGGCGGCCTCGCCGTGGGAGAGGGCCTTGTCCCGGTCGCCCGCCTTCCGGTAGTGGCCCACCAGCTCGTTGCGCACCATCAGCTCACCCCGTCTGTCGCCGCCCAGCTTGGCCTCTTCCAGCCAGTAGAGCAGATGGCGCTCCGCGGCGGGGTAGTCCCGGCGGCTCATGTAGTCGTCCAGCTTCTCGATGATGCGCCGCTGGGGGATGGGTTTGATCTGAGGTGCGGCACCGTAGGGCTCGCCGCACAGGAGGCATCGGGGTTCCACATAGTCCGCAGGCTTGAGATCATAGTCGTTCATGTTGTCCTCCTTAGACCGGTCACGCCTCGCGTTTCTTTCCATCCAGGCAGTAGATCAGCACCAGCAGCGCCGCCAGATACGCCGCTGCCAGGCCCAGCGTCACAAAGCACATGGTGTTGGACCGGGTGGCCATGGTGATCAGCACCAGCACCGGCGCGCCGAAGAGGATGCCGAAGCTGCTGCCGGTGATCAGGTTGTTGGCGGCGGGGGTCTTCAGCTCCGGATCGATCTCCCGCAGCAGCAGTACGCCGGAGCTGATGGTGCCGGTGAGCATGCCGTACATGGAGATGAGACCTTCCTCATAGTAGCCGCCGTAGATTCGGCGGCACACGATGGCCAGATAGAGCCAGGTGACCACGGCGCCGGCCACCGTCAGCAGGATAAAGGGCATCCACAGACCGCTGAGATCCTCCAGATTGATGGAGGCGATGCCGGCCACGATCATCACGTCGAAAAAGAAACCGGAGATCCGGTTGAGCAAGTAGTTGTTCTGATACTGGTGGACCATGATCCTGGCCCTTCTGGCCCTGCCCAAGAGGAAACGCAGCAGCGTAGCCAGAGCGGAGCCCACGATGAAGTTGAAGCCCCACAGCAGAGCGTTCAGCGTGTTGGCCAGCCCCTCGGAGAGGGCGGCGATGCCGGAGGTAAGCCCCCGGGTCGCCAGATAGGTGAAGAGGTACACCACGAAGATCAGCGCCAGCTGTACGGACAGCTTGTCCACCGAGTCGGACACGGGGATCTCACTGCGGTCCTGGAAGTAGTCCACCGTCAGCTCTTGGGCGGTCCCGGAGGCGCCGCCCCTGTTCTTCCGCCGCCGGGCCAGCACGTTCACCATCACCACACCCACGATGCAGGCGCAGAGATAGCCGGCGGCGGCGATGGCCAGGCCAAAGCTGTGGCCGCCACGGAAGCCCAGGGCCTCGTAGCTGGCCCCGATGTTGTTGGCCTGACCGGGTCCCTGACCGTAGCCCATGGGCAGCAGCAGGCCGGCCGCCCGGAACAGGCCGGGCATCACCGTCAGCGCCAGGCCGATGGTGATGATCAGACCCACCACACCCTGTACCAGATAGGTGCTGACGATCAGCGCGCCGGATTTGAGGCCTGTCAGCCTGCCGGCCTTTTCCCGGTCCTCACCGGGCACACGCAGGGACATGGCGATAAAGCCCAGGGCGATGCCGTGGTAGACCAGCGTCTCCAGGATGACGCCGTTGAAGGGGATCAGTCCCGTCTGCTTGACGATCAGCAGCAGGAAGCCGGCCAAAACGGCCACCGGCATCATGCTCTTGCGGACAAAGGGGATCTTGCTGCGCAAAAACCCGGCCAGCAGAATGGCTGCGGCGATAAGGCCCAGCTGGATGATCACGCTCCACAGGGAGACGTTGGCGGCAGAATAGTCCATGATTACACCTCACTATTTTCGTTGGCCCGCTTCCAAAGGGCCAGATATTTTCGCAGATTGCAGCCCGGAGCGCAGCGGAGCTCATAGTAGTCCCGCCCCCAGGTGAAGAGGAGAATGTGCCGCTTCACCATCGCCATACTCTCGATCTCCGCCAGGGGGAGGGAGAGACCGCCGCAGAGGAGCCGGTCCTCCCGCTGGATCAGCTGCGACCCGTCCAGTTTTTCGGCCCGGTGACCCGGCAGGATCTTCCGGAAGGAGGCCACCGGATCGGAAAAGAGGTCCTCGCCGTGGACAAACCGCCCCGCCGCCAGTTCCTCGTGCTGCCAGCGGTCCCATTGTGACACGGTGGAGAAAGGATCGCCGGGGGAGAAGGTGCCGTCCGGCAGGAAGGTCTCCTCCAGACCGCAGCTCCCGCAGCGCAGGGTGCTGCTGCGGCTGACCAGCGTGCCGACCCGGCGGCACCGGGGGCAGAGGAACAGGGCCGTCTCCAGCTGTTCGGCGGGGGATTTACCCCGATAGGGGACAAGACTCTCGCTCTGGCGGGCCCAGGCGTCTTCGGTGATATCCCGCTGAATCAGGGCGGTGATCTCCTCGCCCTTCATTTTGCGCAGGGTCTGGGGCGAATAGATCCCCACGGCGTGGCCCCGCATCCGACCCCGCCGAATGCCCTTGCCCCACCGGGGCGACGTGAAATAGCCGCCCTCCAGCCGGTAGGTGACCAGGGTGGCGCCGCTGGCGCGGACCAGCTTGCCGGTGGCGGGGAAGACGGGACCGGTATGACCGTCCCAGGTGCAGTCCCCCTCGGCAAAGAGGCAGACCGAGTGGCCCTGCTTGGTGTGGCGCAGGATCTCCCTCACGGCGTCGGCGCCGCTGTCGCCCTTCTTGCGGGCGATGGGACCCAGCAGCCAGGTAATGAGGGAGGACAGGACCGGCAGGCGGAAGATATGCTCGCTGGCCACGAAATACAGCTGTTTTCGGGGAAAGCTCATGGCCACCAGGAAGGGGTCCCAGTTGGTCACGTGGTTGGGGATCACGATGCAGGGGCCCTCCGCTTCACATGGTTCGCTCTCCAGAGCGAAGCGACGGTGAAAATAGCGGCCCGTCAGTGCCTGCAGCAGCCGCCAGACTTTCCGATGCCGTGTATACGCGTCCACAAAACCACCTCTTTCTGTACAGTAATATTTTACTACAAGGCCCCGGGAAAAAACAATCCCCTACTGCCAGAAGGCGGGCTTTGCCGGGGCTGAAAAAACCCCCGAAAACCGGAGGTTTTCGGGGAAAAGGGCACTATAGGCGGCCGTTCAGCCACTTCAGCAGAAAATAGGCGGCAAAGCCGGTAAAGAGGCCCGTCAGAATGCCGGAGAGCATCAATACCGGCAGGTAGACCAGCACCGCGGTGGTCCGGTAGATGCCCACGCACACGATGATCTGGCCGATGTTGTGGAACACGGCGCCGATGACGCCGCAGACCCAGATCTGCTTTTCCGTCAGGATCCGCCGCAGGGGGATCATGATGAGCCAGCACAGCAGTCCGCCGCAGAGGGAGAACAGGAAGGCCATCATCGCTCCGGCAAACACGCTGCCCAGAAACACCCGGGCCAGCAGGATCAGCAGGGCGTCCCGGGGCCCGTAGCGGAACATGGCGTAGACCGTGACGATATTGGCAAGACCCAGCTTGACGCCGGGAATGGGGACCAGAGGCGGGAGCTGGGCCTCCACGGTAAACAGGATCAGCGCGATGGTGGTCAGCAGGGCCAGCCGCGCTACGTGTTTTGTGTTCATGGTCTCCTCCTCACCGGCTCACGGTGTCGGAACCGGCCGGATCCTTCAGGGCGATGACCAGTCGGTGGGGCAGGCAGACGATGGGAACGGGCTGATCCGTCAGCCAGCCCTGGTGCACGCAGGTCCTGTCCGGGCAGTCGGCCTCGGAAATGCAGATGCGTCCCGGCTGGACCAGAACGGTGTTGCTGCCCCCCTCGGGGCCCTCCACCTCAAAGCTGTATTCCTGGCTGACCCGGGACAGATCGATCTCCCGGATGACGGTGCCGTCCTGTATGACCTGCACCACCGTGCCATCCTTCCGGCTGGTCAGAAGCAGGAGGGACAGCGCCGCCAGCATGACAGCCGCCGCGGCGATGCAGATCACCCATGTGCGCGTTTTAATCATTCCCGATCACCTCAACCGCGTAGGACAGGTTTTTATCGGCCTCGAAGGCACCAGCCGCCTCGGGCGTCAGCAGCAGGCGACCGTCCTCAGTGGCCAGGATCATCTCGAAGTCCCGGTGGGCCCGCCAGAAGTCCTCTGCCTTCTCCGGCCCCATGACGAACAGAGCGGTGGACAGGGCGTCGCAGGTCAGGCCGTTGGGGCCGATGACGGTGACGGAGACCAGGCCGCTTTGGGCCGGATAGCCGGTGGAGGGGTCCATGATGTGCCACCAGATATTGCCGTCGTCATCGGTAAAGAACCGCTCGTAGCCGCCGGAGGTGACCACGGCCCTGTCGGATACGGACAGCACGCCCAGCAGGCCGTCCTTGTCAGGGCTCTGCACCCCCACCCGCCAGGCGCCGCCGTCGGGGCGGGAGCCCACCGTCTGGATGTTGCCGCCCAGAGCCAGCACGGCGCTCTCCACGCCGGCGTCCTTCAGCATCCGGGCCAGCATGTCGCCGGCATAGCCCTTGGCCACGGACCCCAGGTCGATCTCCATGCCCTCGGGCAGGGACACGTCGTTTCCCTCCAGACGGATCTGGCGGTAGTTCACCCGCTCCAGGAGACGCTGCAGCGTCTCCGGCGCGGGGATCCGGGCGGAGCCCTCCTCCGGCGCGGCGCCAGTGAAGCCCCAGGCCCGGACCACGGGATAGACGGAGATATCCAGCGCACCGTCCGTCTCATTGCACAGGGCCAGAGCCTGCCGCAGCAGGTCGGCGCCGGTGTCGGAGAGATGAGTGCTGCCGGTGTGGTTGAGCTGATAGACGGCGCTGTCCTCCCCTACAACGGAAAGCTCACTCTCCATGTCCTTCACCGCCGTCTGGAGCTGATGCGCCAGGGTTTCGTCACCGCCGTAGAAGCGGAAGGACATAAAGGTGTCCATGGCGAAAAAATCCGCGGACTGCTCGGTATCCGGCGGAGGGGTGGGCTTGGGGCCGCAGCCGACCAGCAGCAGCGCCGCCAGCAGCCACGGGACAAGCATCAGCTTTTTGTGTCTCATATCCATCTCCAGGAGGGGCAGACGCCCCGTTGCTCTCATGCGCTGTGCGCTCCCCACAAAGGGGCGCGATAATCTGCATATTATTATAATGTACGGGCCTTTTCTTGTCAACGCGGCGACTTTCTTCTGCGCCCTGAACGACGCCCTCACCCAGGCCGGCGCGAGCCTGTCCCGGTTCCCTGCCGTCACGGATGACAGCAACGGTGCAGCGCGGTGGCGGACATCGTGGTTTTCGGCAAGATCGCGGCTGAGAGCGCCGTAGCCTGGTGCGACCGGCAGGGCAGCTAACCGCCTGACCACACAGCAGAAAACGAAAATGCACCTCCCGGAATACTTTTCCGGGAGGTGCTTTTTGCTTAGTGGAGGCTGCCGGACAGCTGGGCGCTCCGTGCTGGGCATAAGGTCTGCCAGGCGACCGCTCCGCTGCGCTCTCGGGGCGTCATTTATCAAACATGATCTGTTCCGGAAAACCCGTACCAAACAAAAACACCGTCCTTTTGGACGGTGTTTTTGTTTGGTGGAGACTGCTGGACTCGAACCAGTGACCTCCTGCGTGTGAAGCAGGCGCTCTAACCAGCTGAGCTAA
>CACZNU010000043.1 GCA_902782615.1 Oscillospiraceae bacterium
GCCCCGGCGGAACAGCTCGTTGATCATCCGGCCCACCGTCACCTCGTTGCCGGGGATTGCGCTGGCGGAGATGATGACCTTGTCGCCGCTGCCTACGTCCACCTGCTTGTGGGTGGAGAAGGCCATCCGGTACAAAGCGCTCATCTCCTCGCCCTGGGAGCCGGTGGTGACGATGACCTGCTCCTTCAGGGGCAGGCTCTTCAGCCGGTTCAGCTCCATCAGGGTGCCCTTGGGGACCTTGATATATCCCAGATCGGTGGAGACCTTCATGATGTTCTCCATGGACCGGCCGGTGACGGCCACCTTCCGGCCGCAGGCGGCCGCGGCGTCCAGCACCTGCTGGATGCGGTGGACGTTGCTGGCGAAGGTGGTGACGATGATCCGCTTGTCGCAGCCATTGAACTGCCGGGTAAAGGTCTGGCCCACGGCCCGCTCACTCATGGTGTAGCCGGGGCGCTCCACGTTGGTGGAGTCAGCCAGCAGCGCCAGAACGCCCTGCTTGCCCAACTCGCCGAACCGGGCCAGGTCGATGACCTCTCCGTCGATGGGGGTGGAGTCGATTTTGAAGTCTCCGGTGTGGACCACGGTGCCCATCCGGGTGTGGATGGCGAAGGCCACCGAGTCGGGGATGGAGTGGTTCACATGGATGAACTCCACCTGGAATTTGCCGGCCCGGATGGTCATGCCGGACTCCACGGTGATGAGCTTGGTGGAGCTGACCAGGCCGTGCTCCTGGAGCTTCAGCTTGATGAGCCCGGCGGTGAGCCGGGTGCAGTAGATAGGGATATTGACCTGCTTGAGAACATATGGGATGGCGCCGATGTGGTCCTCATGGCCGTGGGTGATGAACAGGCCCCGCAGCCGGGATTTGTTCTTGATGAGATAGGTCACGTCGGGGATGACGCAATCGATGCCGTACATATCATCGCCGGGGAAGGCCATGCCGCAGTCCACCACGATGATCTCGCCGCCGTACTCATAGGCGGTCATGTTCTTGCCGATCTCGTTGAGACCGCCAAGAGGGATGATTTTCAATTTTTCTGCCATAGTAACTCCTTTTCGATAAAGCGTGATGTATCACACGGCGGACAGCTACTGCGGCAAAAAATGAGCGCAGCAAAAACAAGGGCGCGGGGCATTCGCACGGCCCTGATTCGCCGCCGTCTGCCTCCCACTCGCCCGACCGTCGTGTGGATGGGGAAGATCCCCCTATGTGATCGCCGCGCACACCGCGCCGCGAAACGTACAAAAAAATGTGCCAAAATTCTGCACTTTGCACAAAGTATAACACAGTTTTTCCGTTTTGTACACCCCCAACTTTCCGACCCCTTGTGACAGGCCTCGCAGTGGAAACTTGTAATTGAAGTGGGACAAGGCTTGTGATATAATCAACTATGTATTGATATGTGCGTTACTCCCATCGCAACGAAGGAGGAATGACAGGTGAACAGACGGCTTGCCCGGATCCTGCGCACCAATCTGACGCTGACGACTCTATGTCTGGTGGCATTTGTGGCGGCGGCGATCCCGGTGGATATACGACTGGCTGCTGCGGAGGCTATCGTGGCGGCGATCATCATATTTTTGGCGCTGCGCCGAAGCCGGAGCACCCAGCAGAACATGCGCCAGTACGTGGAGCGGCTCAACGGCGGCATGGACTCCGCCCGGTCCAGCAACCTGGTGTATGCGCCCCTGCCCATGATGGTGTTTGACGTGAACACCGACGAGGTGATCTGGGGCAACGACGGCTTCGTGCAGCTGACGGAGCAGAAGGACGGCGTGTTTGAGCTGAAGCTGGACAGCGTGATCCCGGGCTTTGGCAAGCACTGGCTGCTGGAGGGAAAACGGGAGTGCCCCGACTTGGTGACCTGGAACCACCGGCAGTACCGGGTGTTCGGCGGCCTGACCCATCCGGAGGATGCCGGGCGAGGCGGCGAGATGCTGGCCACCACCTACTGGATGGACGTAACGGAATCCGAACAGATGCGCAGCACGCTGGATCTGACCCGACCGGTGCTGGCGATTTTGATGGTGGACAACTATGAGGAACTGATGAAGGCCAGCCCCGAGAGCAAACGCTCGGCAGTGGTGGCTGCTCTGGAGGAAAAGCTGAATACCTGGGCGGCGGATTCCGGCGGACTGATCCTGAACTATGACAGAGATCGCTACCTGTTCCTCTTTGAGGAGAAGAGCTATCCCGAATTCGTGGAGCACCGGTTCAGCGTGCTGGACAGCGTGCGGGAGGTGGTAGCCGGCGAGGGCGTGGCCGCCACGCTGTCCATCGGCGTGGGCCGGGACGCGGAGAGCTTTGAGGGCCTCTTCAAAAACGCCACCCTGGCGCTGGAGATGGCCCTGTCCCGGGGCGGCGACCAGGCCGTGGTGAAGGACAAGCTGAACTTCTCCTTCTACGGCGGCCGCTCCAAGACCACAGAGAAGCGCACCAAGGTGAAATCCCGGGTCATGGCCAACGCTCTGGGCGAGCTGATCGAGGACGCCCGCCAGGTCTACGTCATGGGCCACAAATACGCCGACATGGACGCCCTGGGCGCCGCGGCCGGTATCTGCGCCATCGCCCGGAAAAAGGGCAAAAAGGCCCAGATCGTCATGGATACCGGGAACAACGCGGTGCACCCCATGCTGCATAAGCTGCAGGAGCAGCCGGAATACAGCGGGGCGTTTATCACCGGCAGCGAGGCGTTTTTGAAGGCCCAGGCCGACACCCTCCTGGTGGTGGTGGATACCAACCGGCCCCAGAGCGTGGAGTCGGAGGGCCTGCTGGAGAGCTGCAACCGGGTGGCGGTCATCGACCACCACCGTCGGGGCAGCAGCTACATCGAGAAGATGGCCCTCAACTACCATGAACCCTATGCCTCCTCCGCCAGCGAGCTGGTAACGGAGCTGCTGCAGTACCTCATCGAGCCGGCGGATCTGCTCCGGGCCGAGGCAGAGGCCCTGCTGGCGGGCATTGTGCTGGACACCAAGAACTTCACCAACCGCACCGGCGGCCGCACCTTCGAGGCGGCGGCGTATCTGCGCCGGGCCGGGGCGGACACCCAGGAGGTCCAGCGGATCTTCCAGAGCGATCTGAAGTCCATGATCACCCGCTACGCCATCATCCGCCAGGCGGAGCTGTACCGGGAGGACCTGGCTATCGCCGCCCTGGACGAGGAGTATGATCGGGTCACCGCCGCAAAGGCCGCC
>CACZNU010000044.1 GCA_902782615.1 Oscillospiraceae bacterium
GATATGGCAAGTTCTGCTGCTGGCGGCGGTGATCGCTGGCCTGCTGGTATTCCTGATCCGTCCGGCTGTCCTTCGAAACCGGGAGGAGCAGCGGGAACTGGCTCGCATGGAGGAGATATACCGACAGGCGGAAGAGCTTTACAGGCGGGGAAAATTCGAGGATGCCGGGGATCTCTTCCGCTCCATCGACTACCACTATGCTCATGTGAATGAATACAATGTACTCTGTGACGCACATCGCTTCTATGCCAAGGGCGATCTCTACCGGGCGAAGTACGCCCTGGACCGGGATATCTATTCCTTCCTGGAGGGGGAGGACAAAAAGGCGTTTGAGGCGTTTAAGGAAACCGTAGACAGCGAATACGCGGCATATGAGGCACGGCAGGATGAGGAGTGGTGGGAGCAGTGGAAGCGGCAGCTGGCGAATCAGCAACAACAGCAGGGGACCGGGACTTGCGCGGCGGCGCCGTACATAGGGATGTCCGAATGGCGGATCAACGACACGGAACTGGGGAGATATTCCCAGGTCAAGATCACCCAAAACGGGCGGGATCTGGAGACCTGGGAGGTCCACGTCTACTACTGGTATAAGGACGGAAAGACCCTGTACTTTGCCACCTGTGAAAAAGGAGCGGTCGTCAACGTCGGAGACTACCGGGATCATCCCAAGCCGCCACCCGGCAGCGGGGTGGACGTCACGCCCTATCCGGATGTGAGCGGTTTCTCCAATCCGGAGGATTTTTACGATTTCTATTCCGAGGATTTTGACGGCTACTACGACGCCGAGGACTTCTACTATGAACACGGCGGAAGATAGATCCATTTACAGCGGGAACGCTACCGCGTCGCGATACAGCTCCTGCAGGACACGGAGGAAAGCCTTGAGTGACGGACGGTTATCATTCTTATGGGTACACAGGATGCAGGAGAAATTCTCCCGGCAGTCAAATGGAATCCACGCGAACTGACCGCTGTGGTCGTTCAGAAAGCCCGGCGCCAGACAGACGCCGCGGCCGGCGGCTACGTTGGTCAGCGTGGTATCGTGGTCGGGGCTGTTGAAATAGTTGACCTTTCCGGTGGAAATCAGCCGGTGCTGGACGGCTTTCAATGCGGCGGGGGAGCCGCCGCCCACCATCAGTGTTTCGCCGTAGAGATCGCTGTCGGTGATCAGATTCTTTTCGGCGAGGGGATCATCTCTCCGGGTGATAAGGTAGATATGGCTCACAAACAGGTCGTGAACGACGATACCGGGGACCTGCCGGGTGTGTTCCTTGAGGGAGAAGAGGATATCCGTATCGCCTGTCAGAAAACTGTCCATGCCGCTTTCGTATTGAAACTTCGGCGTGATCTGTACGTCCGGCCAGGCTTCGGCAAACAGGCGCATGGCTTCCGGCAGAAAACAGATCGCCTGTCGCACCATCAGACTAATGGAGATGCTGTCCCTGTATTTGGCACCGAAGTTCTGTCCCTGCTCAATGGCACGCTTCAGATCCGCCCGCATGCCGGAGAGAAAGGTCACAAACTGACCGCCCGCCGGCGTCAGGGAAGCACCCTTGCCGCTGCGCTCAAAGATAGCAAATCCCACTTCCTCCTCCAGCAGTTTGATCTGATAGGAGAAGGTCGGCTGACTGACGAACATGTTGTCGGCGGCCCGGCTGAAATTCAGCGTCCGGGCCAGCTCAATGCAGTAATCGATTTGTTTTGTTGTCATTGTGTCCTCCGCGTTATTTAATTCTTCAATTAATTATACATGATTTCGATTGGACTTTGCAATAGTCTGACGGTATAATATCGACAACAAAATGATTTGGAGGGCAAAACAATGGCCAAGACTTTGATCGCATTCTTCTCCCGGGCGGACGAAAACTATTTCGGAGGCGCCATGCGCTACGTGAAGGTGGGCAACACCGAGATCGCCTGCCACATCATGAAGGATCTCATCGATGCGGATACCTTCAAGATCGAGATGAAAACCCCCTATTCTCCCGTCTATATGACCTGCATCGACGAGGCCAAACGGGATCTCCGGGCAAAGGCCAGACCCGAGTTGGTTGCCGTGCCCGAGTCCATCGACGACTATGATACCATCGTGCTGGCGTACCCCAACTACTGGGGAACGATGCCCATGGCGGTCTTTACTTTCCTGGAGGCCTTTGATTTTACCGGCAAGACGATCCTGCCCCTGTGCACCAATGAGGGCAGCGGTATGGGCGGCAGCGAGCGTGACATCAAGCGTACATGTCCCGGCGCCACGGTAAAGAACGGCCTCTCCATTACCGGCAGCAGAGCCGCTGATTCCGCGGAAAGCGTCAAGAGCTGGCTCTCCGCTAACGGCCTGCTGTAAGGAGGAAGCTCATGGAGTACGAGAAAGGCTACGTTTACGAGCTGATGGATCGGGGCGGCCCCACCGACAACCGAGAGCCGTATTTCAAGGAAGCGGTGGATGAGATGATGCGCTCCCGGGTGCTGTGCGCGAAAGCCAACGCCGTCATGCCGGACGACCCCGCCTGCGTGGACTTCCTGGAGGAACTATTCGGTCGGAAGCTGGACGACGTCCGCATCCTCACACCGTTCATCTGTGATTTCGGCAACCGGGTCAAATTCGGCGCGGGCGTGTTCATCAATCACTCCGCTATCCTTTCCGCGTCGGGCGGGATCGAGTTCGAGGACGGCGTGATGACCGCACCGGGTCTTCGGATCGCCACCATCAACCACGACGTGAACAACCGCCATACGATCTACACCTACGGCAAGGTGCATATCAAGAAGAACGCGTGGCTGGGTATGAACGTCACCATCTGCCCCGGCGTTACCATCGGGGAATACGCAGTGGTAGCTGCCGGCGCCGTGGTCACCAAGGACGTGCCGGACCACGCGGTGGTGGGCGGCGTGCCCGCAAAGGTCATCCGCTATCTGAACCCGACGGAGCAGAGGGAATGAGCATGGACGAGAGAGAAATCATCCGGGAGCTGTACCGGACATACTGGCGAAGCATGATTGCAAAGGACGTGGAAGAACTGCGCGGCCTCATGGCGGAGGATTACGTACTTATGCACATGACCGGCATCCGGCAATCCCGGGAAGAATTTCTGTGGGGATTGAAAACCGGTACGTTCAACTATTATTCCGCCGAGCATGACAGCATCGAGGTCACGATCCACGGCCATACGGCAACGATGACAGGAAAAAGCCGCGTCCTGGCGGCCGTCTATGGTGGTAGGAAAACCAGCTGGAAGCTGCGGGGTGACTTTACCCTGAGAAAAGAAGATGGCGGCTGGCTCTTTACCGGCTCCCGTGCGTCTACGTATTAAGGAGGAAAACAAAGCATGGATTATATCACGCTGAACAACGGTATCCCGTGCCCGGTGGTGGGCATCGGCACCTTTATGCTCAGCCCTGCCGACGCGGAAAGCAGCGTCAGAGAGGCGCTGAAGATGGGCTACTCCCTGGTGGATACGGCCAACGCCTACGTCAATGAGCGTGCTGTGGGCCGCGGGATCCGGGAGAGCGGCCTTCTCCGTGAGAAGGTGTTCCTGTCCACCAAGCTCTGGCCCAGCGAATACGAGAATCCCAATGCCGCGGACGAGACGCTGGAGCGCCTGGGTGTGGACTATGTGGATCTGCTCTATATCCACCAGCCCGCCGGGAACTGGCTGGCTGGCTATCGTCAGCTGGAGAAGGCTTACAAAGAGGGAAGGGCCAGAGCCATCGGCATCTCCAACTTCGAGGGCAAGTATATGGAGGAGATTCAAACAGAATGGGAGATCGCGCCTCAGTTTATCCAGGTGGAGGCCCACCCCTATTTCACCCAGACAGAACTGCGCAAGACGCTGGATCAATACGGCATCCGGCTGATGAGCTGGTATCCGTTGGGCCACGGCGACAAGGGCCTTATCCATGAGCCTGTGTTTGCCGAGCTGGGCCGCAAATACGGCAAGACTCCGGCGCAGGTGATCCTCCGCTGGCACACCCAGATGGGCTTCGCCGTCATCCCCGGCAGCCGGAACGTGGATCATATCCGGGATAACCTGGATATCCTGGATTTCACGCTGACCGACGAAGACATGACGCAGATCGCCAAGCTGGACAAAGGGGAGCGATATTATCACCGCACGGACGAGCAACTGGCTCAGTTCGCTCTCTGGAAGCCTGAATTTAGCGATAAGGCAAAACCGCATGAGCAGTACGGCCTGGTAAAATAACGACTGGAAACCCTGCGGCCCCTGCTTGAGCTTACAGCAAAACCTCCTTTGCACGTTCGTTGTGCAAAGGAGGTTTCCTTTATCATACGGGATAAGAATGCGGTTTTCCAGCGGATACGCTCCTGTCACAGAGCTTCCAGCATCTGTGAGGCGTTGTCCTTCGCCCTCACGGCTCCGAAGGTCTTCGTGATCACTCCGTCTTCGTCAATGAGATAGGTGGACCGTATAAGACTCTTGGTGGGTTTTCCGTCCTTACCCGGCTTGAGAACATCGTATGCTGTGATGACCTCCAACTCCGTGTCAGCCAGAAGGGTAAAAGGTAGGCCGTGGGTCTCCTCAAATCTCTTGTGGGATGCCACGCTATCCTTACTGACGCCAAGCACGACCGCGCCCTTCTCACGGAACTGGGGATAGATATCGCGGAAATTGCAGGCCTGACTGGTGCAGCCGCTGGTCATGTCCTTGGGATAGAAGTAGAGGACTACTTTCTTTCCCCGATAGTCCGACAACCGGCGCATCTCACCATTCTGATCCGGCAGGGAAAAATCCGGCGCTTTGGTTCCGACTTCAAGCATGACTGATCTCCTTACGCCCGGTTGAATTTCTCCTTGGGCTGCCGGCAACGGGGGCACTTCCAATCGTTGGGAAGGTCCTCAAAGGCGACGCCGTCGTGCTCGGCGGGGTCATAGACATAGCCGCAGATGGAGCAGACATATCTGCCGGTTGCCTCCTGAGCCGTGAAGTCTACCTCCGCAAGCACCGTCTCCACCGGATGCTCCAGATCCATCACGCGCTTTGCCTCCAGGTTTTCATAGCCCTGGGGCGTGTGGGTGCCGCAATAGACCGTCGGATGATTGCGGATGAATTCGCGTACTCGGTTCTGGGTCTCGCGGGCGGCGGCCAGATCGTCATATACGACGGACAGCTTGTCGGCATACAGCGCCTCGTCCACATAGGTGATGTCGCCGTGGAACATGTAGAACAGGCCGTCGTTTTCCACGATGACGATGCTGTTGCCGTTGGTGTGGCCCTTGGCCTTGATGAGATAGATGCCTTCCAGGATCTTCTGGCTCTCCGGGAAGTTATAATAGGCGCCATCGGTGAACGTCACAGGGACAATATTCTCAACGCCCTGCAGCTCGGCGGCGGACAGCTCATCGGCATTGACGTAGATCTTCGCATGGGGGAAGGAGCGCAGCTCGCCGGAGTGGTCGCTGTGCCGGTGAGTCAGCAGGATCTTCGTCACCTGCTCCGGCTTGTAGCCCAGAGCGGAAAATGCCTCCATGTAGCTGCAGATGTCCCTGCCGGTGAAGCCAAAGCTGGTTTCGTCCGGCTTTTCCTCCGGTGTACCGGCGGGCAGGCCGGTGTCCACCAGAATCACCTCGTCGCCGGTGTCGATGAGATAGTTCTGCAGGCTGCCGCGATAGCGGACATTGTGGTCGAATTTCTCCTGTCCTTCTTCCCCGCCGAAGGCAAAGGGCTGGGTGTAGAACCCGTCTTTTCTGAATTTGACTGCCTTGATGATCATTGCTTTTCCTCCATTCCAAGTAATGCCTTATTCAAAAGATCATCTTGCTGTCCGGTCTCGCTATGCCAGTCTTGACGACAGTGCCGCGCCCATCTCAAAGGCCCTTTGACACTCCCGGGGAAAGACCGTCTCATGCCGGCGCTTTTTCGTCTCCGGATCGAACATCGACCACGTCCAGTCTGTCTTGCTGTAGTCTCTGAGCTGAAGCGTGTTGCCGCTGACAAGAATCTCGGTGGGGCCGACAAAGCGGGACAGGGTCTGCTGGTAATTCCGCAGCAGCCCCATATAGGCCGAATCCGGCGCGTTGCTGCTCATGATGAGCAGGACCGGGACAGGGCGCTCGTTGCAGCAGGGCGTTTCCAGATTGTAGGTCAGGTTCTGGAAAATCAGCCGCTCGTAGAGCGCGCGGAAGGAGGCGGTCAATTCCCCCAGATAATTGGGGGAGCCAATGATCAGACCATCCGCTTCCCGGATCGCATCCAGCACAGGTGTCAGCCCGTCGCGGCAGATGCAATGCCCCTTGAACTGCTCCCTTTTGCAGCCAAAGCAGGAGATACAGCCGGTATACTTCTCCAGCCGGAACAGGTTGAACCGTTCCACCACTGCACCGGCGGCCTCCGCGCCTTTGGATGCCTCAGAAATCAAGGTTTCCGTGTTCCAGCCCATTCTGGGGCCGGCATTGACGGCGATGATTCTTTTGCCCATATTCCGTTTCCTCCAATGTCCTATTGGTTTGCCTCGATGATATCCCTTCAGGCTGACGTACTCGCTGGGAAACCGCGCCGTGCTGGCCTCCTTTTTCAGGCGGATCGCGTTCTGCGGGCAGTTATGCAGGCATATCAGACCTTACAGCGGTGGGAAAACACGACCTTGTCCGTCACCGTGATGTTGTCGGCCGGACAGACCTTCGCGCAGACGCCGCAGCGGATACAGGCGTCCGCGCATTTTCCGCTGCCGCCTTCGCGTTCCCGGATCGGGATCAGTCCTTTCGCTTCACGGCCCATCATCCCGACCCATGCTGCACCGCGGGATTGGCGGGAAAGGCGTTCTGCTCACTGCGATTCCCTATGGCATCGCTCTGCGCAGC
>CACZNU010000045.1 GCA_902782615.1 Oscillospiraceae bacterium
CGGATCGTTCATCTCCACGCTGCTGCGGCTCTTCTTGTTCATCCAGTTGAGATCGTCGGAGGTATAGATCTCCTTGGGGACGATCTCAAAGAAATCCCCGCCGGCCGCACGGGCGATCTCTTCGCCCACCGCCTTCGTCACACCGCTGGCGGAGAATACCGCCACTAAGATTTTGTTTGCCATGTTTACAACTCCTTTTCCACTGAATCAGTTATGATGGATCACCCAGCAGCCGGATGAGACAGCTGCGGGTGATTTCATAGATAGATTGGTACACGTAGTCCACGCCTGCCTCCTGCATGGCCGTCCGCTGCTTTTCCGTGACGGCGGTGTAGGGATAGATGCCGAACATGAACGGGAAGAAGATATAGATCACACTTTGCATCTCAATATCGCTCATCCAGGTGCAGAATTTTCGGAGCAGCATTCCCATAAGCTGCATGGAGCGGCCGTAAGCGGTCTTGAACGACCTCAGCAGCTCCGGACGGCTGTCGGCCTCCATGTCATAGTTGTTCATGGACAGCAGTTTCAAAAGCTGCTCCCGTTTTGTGAGGGATCTGGCGATCCGGTCGGCCAGTTCAGCGGCGGTCAACTTTTCGTGTTCTTCGAGGATGGCGGTCAGATCCTCGTTCCAGCGGACATATTCCCGCTCATAGAGGGCGAGGAAGATCTCTTCCCTGGTCTGGAAGTAGTTGTAGATCGTCGGCCGGGAGAACGGGACGATATTGCCGATCTCCTTGAGCGTGATCTCCTTGAAGCTCATGGTCTGATAGAGCTGTTCGCAGGCGTTGATGATCTCTTCCCGGCGTCCTGCAATCAGCTCCGGTGTTCCCTTTATCATGGCGGCTCCTTTCTGCACGGCAGTCGAGATTGACACCGTGTCAACGCGGCCATTATATCCGCTCGCTGACACCGTGTCAATATCCTCTGTGAAAGTTTTTTGCTCCGGTGCCCGATTTATGATGGATACCCTGCGCCGTTCGGGATTATTCAGATATGCAAAGACACCGCAGATTCAAAATGGTCTGCGGTGTCTTGCTCTTACAGAAGCGATAAGGTCGATACCTGTTCAGATGTAAAGATCCAATGGGGGAATGCCGGTTGATGATTCCCTATCACAGCTTTTTGCGCCACTCGCCGCCGGTCAGGAATTTTCGGCGCCGTGGAGCCGGCAGGTTGTCTCGTATACCTGTTCCTTTGCCGTGTTCGACCGATGCGATCAGCTTGTGTCGGAAAAAGTTACCATCAACAAACCGGTTGCGGTTGCGGGAAAGAGAAGGTATAATAGTGTTACAATTATCACATTAGTCTGCAAAACTGCGGGGAAGCGGGAAAACTGCGGATCCACAGGGAACCCGAGACGGCGGATTTTCTCGGCAGGAGAACACGCCGCAACTCGGCAGAAAAAGGGGTGTGAAACAGTGGATGTCAAGCAGCAGGAGTACTTTGTCGCGATCGTGGAGGAGGGCAGCCTTTCCAAAGCGGCGAAAAAGCTATATATTTCACAGCCGACGCTCAGCCAGTTTCTCTCCAAGTTGGAAAACTCGCTGGGGGTTCAACTGGTCATGCGCAGCAGCAGCAATACGCTCTCGCTGACGGATGCGGGCCGCCTCTATTATGAATATGCCAAGAAGATGCTGGGCATCCGGGATGAGTTTGAGAATAAGCTTTCGGATCTAAACGAGACCTCTGCCACCAGCTTGGTGATCGGCAACAATCTGGAGAAGGCGATGGTCATGCTCAACGACATTGTGTCGGAGCTTACGGCCAAGTATCCCAAGTTGAGAGTGATGTTTCAGTATGGCAACCCCTATGAGCTGCAGGAGATGGTGGTGAACGGGAGACTCGATATGGGCTTTTCCTGTTACAACCACAAAAACCCGCAGCTTGAGTATCTGGACTTTCCCGCCTATGAGATGGTGATCGTGCTCCATAAGGACCATCCGCTGGCCTATCTCGGCTCGGAGGATCTGCATACGGATCTGCCGCATATCAGTCTCAAGCAATTTGAAAATGAGAAATTCATCCTGGTCAAGGAGGGTACCGTTACCGGCGATATTACAAGAGAGTACTGCAGCCAGCACGACATCAAGCTGGACGTCTGTATCGAGGTCTATAACGGCAGCTTTGCCCTGGCATCGGTGGGATGTGGCCTGGGGATCAGTATTTTCCCGCCCGATACCCTGGACAGCCGGATCGAGGGGGTACGGTATATTGGCCTGGATCCCCCGCTGTACTACAAGAGGGCGCTCTATTACAACAAGTCCACATACCAGACGGCGGCCTTCCGGGACTATGTGAGGATCGTCCGGCGCCTGGCGGAAACGGACTCTCTGTTCCGGCGGCTGTAGCCGGAAATGCTGAAAACTTCCCCCGCGGCAACAGTGTGGAAGAAGCTGTTCCGCGGGGGAGGTTGGTATTCGGGGGCTTATGCCTCCTGCGGGCCGAGATAGTTCAGCGCCGTCGAGGCGAGGATCTGCATTCCGATCCTCATGACCTCCTCATCCGGTGAAAAATGGCCGTTGTGGATGGGCCAGAAGTCTGTGCCGGCCTTGCGGCAGCCCAGGTGATAAAACACACCGGGGACCTGTTCGGCGTAGAAGCAGAAGTCCTCCCCGCCCAAGGAGGCGTGCTCCATGGGAACCACATTCTCCGCCCCGATCAGGCCAGTAGCCGTGTCCACCAGCAGTTTGTACATTTCTGGCGCATTGATCACCGGAGAGTAGCCCTTGACATATCGGAATGTATACCGGGCGCCCATGCCCTCTGCCACGCCCCTGATGATGGCCTCCATGCGGGCGGGAATGGCGTCCCGGACCTGCAGATTCTGGTTGCGGCAGGTCCCCTCCACCTCATAGGTCTCCGCCAGAACATTGTAGCCGGTTCCGGCTCGTACTGTCCCCACGGTCAGAACGGAGCTGTCCAGCGGACTGACGTTTCGCGACACGATGGTCTGCAGGGTGGACAGGACCTGGGTGCCCACCACGATGGCGTCAATGCCGGTCTCCGGCTTGGACGCGTGGCTGCTCTGTCCGTGGATCGTGAAGAAAAAGCGGTCTGATGCGGATGACATGGCATCCCGGCGGACTGTGATCTTCCCGCTGGGGCAGAGGGGGGATACATGCTGGCCGATGATGGCGTCCACATGGGGATGGTCCAGCACACCCGCCGCAATCATCTTTTTGGCGCCGCTGTCCGCCGCATTTTCTTCAGAGGGCTGGAAAATCAGCTTGACGGTTCCGGAAAACCGATCGCGCAGGTCGTTGAGGATGTGGGCGGCCCCCAGCAGCATGGCTGCGTGGGTATCATGTCCGCAGGCGTGGGAGACGCCGGGATTCTCCGAGGCAAAGGGAAGGCCGGTACATTCGGCGATGGGCAGGGCGTCAAAATCAGCCCGAAGGCCTACGCACCTGCCGGGGCTGCGGCCCTGGATGAGAGCTGTGACGCCATAACCGCCCACATGTTCCGTGGGGGAAAGGCCCATTTCGTGGAGCGCCTGGGCAATATAGGCCGCTGTTTTCTCCTCCTGACCGGACAACTCCGGGTGGGCGTGGAGCCAGCGACGGTATGCCACCACGTTTTCCCAATAGCGGGTGGCCAACTGTTCCATTGAGTTCATACGCCCTCCCATGTAACGATGCCGATCCCCTGCCGATTCACGGTGATTTTCGTGCCGTAACAGGCGGACATATCCGCCAGCCGCTGAAGGATGCCCCGATCCGGGGCGAAGAACGGATTGCCGCTTCGGTAGCGGGGCTGCTCCACCCCGAGGGCGATGGGCAGAAGCTCCATGCGGATCAGGCGCCCATTTTCCATCTCAAAGTAGGGGATGACGCTCTCCATCATGCGACTGTCACAGAGGAGGCCCCGGGTATAGTTGTTAGAACGCCGACGGAAGACCTCGCAGAGAGGCGCGTCAGAGGTCAACCCCTGCATGGCGTACATATCCTCGGGGGCGGAGGTCATGCTCTCGTTATGCAGGACGAAGTCCCCCAGGGAATAGAAGATGGGGCAGCCCCTGTAGATCTCCAGCGGACGCAGCAGGTGAGGCCCGTGGCCCAGAACAGCGTGAGCGCCCATGTCGATGCAGCGGTGGGCAAAATCCACCAGAAATTCAGCGGGGGTTTCCTTGGAGTCGCCAGATAGCTCGTGGGCGTGGATGCTGACGAGGATGTAGTCCGCCTGAGCCTTTGCCTCCTGAACGGAGCGCTCCAGGCGAGTAAGGTCCTCACGGTTGATATAAGTGTGATACTGGGTCCTGTCTCCGCAGAAGAACTCAATTTTTTCCCCGAGGGGAATCTCCCCCTGAGCGGGGGAACCGGTAATGTAGCCCTCATTGCGGAGAATGTTGTTGTAGGCGTTGACGCCGCTGGCCTCGATCAGCTCCCGCACCATCTCAAACTGGGCGGGGGTGACCTCGATTTTCTCCTCCACCCGCAGACCATTCACGCCGGGGCGCCCGATCACCCGACGGGATTGCCGCCCGGCCATGGCGGCGTAATTGTTGGGGCTGGCCATGGTGGAGGCCATGGCGATCAGCGCCACGCGGCCCGCCCCGGTCTCCAGGTATGCGGGAGAGGCAGCCTCGTCCAGATTCATACCCACTCCGGCGTGGACGAAACCGGCGTCTGAGACGGTGCGCAGCGTATCCTCCAGGCCGCCGTAGCCGAAGTCGAAGGTGTGGTTGTTGGCGAAGCTGAGCATGTTGAAGCCGTAATCACGGGCTGCCTCCAGCACCCGGGGATCTGCTCGGAGATAGGATCCGCCGTTGAAATAGTTGCCGAAATGATCTCCCCGGCGGATTGTGGTCTCCAGGTTGAAAAAGCGGGCGTCGCCCCGCTTCACATATGCCCGGACCTGATCCCATCCGTCATAGTCGGCGGGGATCATGCGCTGGATCAGCATATCACCTGCAGCGGTAAAGGACATTTTTGGCGTACGCATGGGTCATCCTCCTGTTCTGATCGTATTGTGTACCTCCGCCCCGATGGGGGGCCATTGACATTCTGATAGGCGGACCATATAATGCGAAATATACCGACGTCGGAGACACGATGGGAGGGCTGGCAGTGAATGATCGGATCATAAGAACGTTTTTGGCCATCGCAGAGGAGAAGAGCATGGCCGCTGCCGGAAGCAAGCTACACTTCTCACAGCAGGTGGTTTCCGAACACCTGAAGCAGCTGGAGGAGGAGCTGGGCGTACAGCTGGTGCTGCGCCGGCGGGGCTCCCGGCAGGTCGCTCTGACCAGGGACGGCAGCGATTTTATGCCCCTTGCCAGGAGCTGGGCGGCCTTTCAGGACAGCTTCGCCGAAAGGGTGGAAAAGTTCACCCGGTCCAGAGACAGGAAGGTGCTTCGGTTGGCGGCCAGCTCCAGCGCCCATCAGTACATCATCTCCCATATCGTCCACAAGCTGATGCCCGTCTTTCCAGAGCTGGAGCTGCGGCTGAGCGTGGTGGAGATCAGCGATATGCTCTCTGCCATTGCCAGCCGGGCCTTCGACGCAGCCTTCATGTTTGAAACGGTACCGGCGCATCCGTCCATTACCGTCATCCCCCTGTTCAGGGAGGAGCGTTGTGTTCTCTGCCCGGCCAACACCAGGTTATCGGGCCGAACCGTCGCGGTGGGGGAACTGCCGCCACAATATGAAGTGATCTATTCCAACCAGACTCACAATCCGGCCTATGATCTGTGGCGGGTGCGGAATCTGCCGGATGAGAGGAAACCGTATCTGAAGGTCGACAGTATGATGTCCATTCCCAATTACCTGACGGATCCGTGCAGCTGGGCCATCGTTCCCATCAGCGTGGCGCTGCAGTTCATCTCGCAATCGCCGGAAAAGCTGACGCTGCGTCATATCGTGCCCACACCCGAGCCCAGGACATTCAGCCTGCTCATTGCCGACAATTATCCGGAAAAAGAGGTTATTCAAGAACTCCTGTGTTGCTGCGACGAATATATTGCGGAGCGCCCTTACTTGGAAAAGGTTCTCCGAAACGGCAAAGAAAGCGTGGAAACAGCAAAGATCCTATAAACAGCGTAACATGACCGGCAGAGAAGGGAAAGAGAAAATAAGGCACAAGAATCCGGATTCTCTGGATTGATAAACCATACTATTTTGTTATGTGACGCCGGTGCGGCAGGGCGGGATTGCCTGCCGCTGGCCGTCGTCTCGCTCAATCAAAGAGGCCCCCGATTTTTCGGGGGCCTCTTTGATGCTCAATGGAGAAATGCACAGGAGACTGTGTATGCCGTGCGCTATACGGGAATAGACAAAAGGGGACCTATTGGAAAAAACTATAACCCCCGAATTTATTCCAATTTGCCAAAATCGCAGTTATGATTTAAAGTATTATTAGTCTAATTGACTAAAATACTAAATGAATTGAAGGAAGGATGTCGCTATGAAAAAGATTTTGTCTCTCGTCTTGGCATTGACGATGGTCATTGGTGTCCTCGCCGGATGCGGCGGCTCTCCCTCGCCATCGCCCAACACCCCGACCAGAACCGATGTGAACGTCTCCATCAACAAGGCGTTCACCAGCCTCGATCCCCACGGCACCCCGCTGCTGCAGGATAACATCGTCCTCTGGCAGGTATTCAGCGCGCTGCTTCACTTCAACGAGCTGACCGGTACGGCGGAGCCCGATTTGGCCGAATCCTATGACGTAAACAGTGAAGGAACGGTCTATACCTTCAAGCTCCGTGACGGCATCTTCTTCCACAACGGTGATCCCGTGACGGCCAACGACGTAGTCTTCTCACTGAAGCGCTGCCTGGATCCCAATATGGGCCGCTCCATTTACACCGCCGCCATCCAGGATGTCAAGGCGCTGGATGACAAGACGGTGGAAGTGACCCTGAAGGCCCCCTCCGCTCCGTTCCTGGTCAATATGTGCTATGTGTTTGTGATCAGCGAAAAGGAAGTGACCGAGCAGGGCGCCGAGTACGGCACGAAGATCTGCTCCGGCACGGGTCCCTACATGGTCACGGAGCTGGATCCCGACCAGAAGATTGTTCTGAAGGCATTTGATCAGTACTACAAGGGCAAGGCCTCCATTGAGACCGTCAACTTCTATATCGTGACCGACTCCGCCGCCGGTATGATCTCCTCTGAGTCCGGCGATCTGGACTGGTACGGCTGCTCTGCCGCCGACTACGCCCGTCTGAGCGGAGATCCCAAGTTCAGCACGGAGGCTGACGCCGCCAACCACATCACTTACATGGCGATCAACCCCACGGCCAATGAGGCCTTGGCCAATGAGAAGGTCCGTCAGGCCATCGCCTATGCCATCAACAAGGAGGAGCTGAACTTCGCCGCCTTCGACGGCCTGGGCAAAGCCGCCGACTTCTTCTACAATCCGGATTGGAACGTGGGAGCCCCCGGTGACGGTTTCCACTATGAGTACAACCCCGACAAAGCCAAGGAACTGCTGACCGAGGCCGGATATCCCGACGGTGTGAATGTGGGCAAGCTGCTCTGCTGGACCGGCGGTCACTTTGAGGTCTGCGCCACCACCATTCAGGCCCAGTTGGCCAAGGTGGGCATCCAGTGCGAGCTGGAGTGGAATGAGCAGGGTGTGGCCCTGAACCGCGGCACCAACATGGACTTCGATATGATCGTCTCCGGCTTCGCCTGCGGCGGCGACTATGATGAGATCCGAAAGAGAGTCTACAGCACCAGTACTGCCGCCTACATCAAGTACAAAGAGACCGACTACGACTGGGCGTGGATGGACAACATCCTGGACACCGCCTCCGCTACCACCGATCCGGCGAAGCGTCTGGAGCTGGACCGCGAGCACAGCGACTACATTCTCAACACCGCAACCCAGCTCCCGCTGGTCCACAAGTGCGTGTTCTTTGCCTGGAATGCCGATTTGAACGTGAAGAACCGGCCCATCAACCCCATCATCTACGACTGGAGCTGGAACTGACCGAAGAACCCTGATCCATTGAGCTGGTTCACATAGTCAGAAATGCGAAAAGGTGGGAGGGAGGCAGCTCCCTTCCACCTTTTGATTATTCGGAGGTCCTGTATGATCAAATATGTCTTGAAGCGATTGCTGATGATGATCCCGGTGCTGATTGGCGTTTCGCTGCTGATTTTCCTTCTGGTCAACTCGGTACCGGGGGACCCGGCCTCCTATGCGCTGGGAGCTGACGCCACCGCGGAGCAGATCCAAGCGTTCAACGAGTCCATCGGCTATTACGATCCTCTGCCCGTACGCTATTTCAACTATATGAAGGACCTGCTGCGATTTGACTTCGGCACTTCCTATGTCTCTCGCCTTCCCGTAATGGGAGAGCTGAGCGTCAAGGTGCCGATATCCATTATCGTTGCTTTTACGGCCATTGCCGGTTCGCTACTGGTGGGCATCCCGCTGGGTGTTCTGTCCGCCGTGAAGCAGTATTCTCTGCTGGATGTGATCCCGACATCCATGGCAATCTGCCTGGCCTCCGCCCCTTCGTTCTGGCTGGGCCTGCTGCTAATGCTGGAGTTCTCCCTGAGGCATCAGTGGCTGCCATCGTTCGGCGTTGAGAAGCCATGGTGGTTTATCCTGCCCATGCTGACGCTGGTTGCCATCTACGGGTCCAACCAGATGCGTCTGACACGCTCCAGCATGCTGGAGACCATACGCCAAGACTATATCAGCACCGTCCGCGCCAAAGGCGCTACCGAGAGAGTCGTGATTTGGCGCCACGCTCTGAAGAATGCGCTGCTTCCGGTCATCACGGCGGCCGGCAACAACTTCGGTATCCTGCTGGGCGGCGCTATCGTCACGGAGACGCTGTTTTCCCTGCCCGGTTTGGGGACATTCATCGTCAACGGAGTGAAACAGAAGGACGTCCCTGTGGTGATGGGCGGTACGATCACCCTGGCGGCTCTGTTTGCCTTCGTTATGCTGGCGGTGGACGTCATTTACGCCTTCGCCGATCCGCGTGTAAAGGCGCGGTATAAGAAAATGAAATAAGGGGGAGATCAGATATGACTGATAAAAAAGAAAAGACAAAGAAGAACAGTCAGATCAAAGAAATCGCCCGCCGCTTTTTCAAGAGTAAACTTGCCACGTTGGGCGTGATTCTTTTCGCCATCGTACTGTTTTTCGCGATTTTTGCCAATTTATTCGGCAGTTACGAAGAATCTATCACGCAGAATATCATGGAAAAATTTCAGACGCCATCCGCCGAGCACTGGTTCGGAACGGACAACTACGGTCGGGATCTGTTCCTGCGTTGCATCCACGGCGCACGGATCTCGCTGATCATCAGCTTCTCCGCTTCGATCCTGTCGGCGGTCCTGGGCACCATCGCCGGCATGACGGCGGCGTATTACGGCGGAAAATATGAGAGCCTGATGATGCGTCTGATGGACGTCTTTTCAGCGGTTCCCACGATCCTTCTGGCCATTTGCTTTGTGGCCGCTCTGGGCGCGAGCAGTACCAACCTGGTCATCGCCATGGCCTTGGCGAGAACGCCGAGCTTCACGCGTATCGCCAGAGGAGCCGCTCTTACCGTAGTGGGGCAGGAGCACATCGAGGCAGCGCGCTGCGGCGGCACCAGCGACCTGCGGATTATTCTGCGCCACATTTTCCCCAACGCCATGGCGCCGGTAATTATCACCTTTACCGGGAATATCTCCTCCATGATTCTCCAGAATGCCTCCATGAGCTTCCTCGGGCTGGGCGTTCCCGCCCCCGCCCCGGAATGGGGTGCAATCATCAGCGGCGCCAAGGGCTTTATGCGGAACTTCCCCCACATGGTATGGTTCCCGGGCCTGTGTATCATTATCGCCGCCCTCTCCATCAGCCTGATCGGTGACGGCCTGCGGGACGCTCTCGATCCGCGGCTCAAGTCTTAAGGGAGGGAAACGACATGTCTGAATTGCTACATGTAAAGGATCTTGTTGTCAAATATAAGACCGACCTGGAGACCGTTTCGGCAGTCAATGGGATCAGCTTTTCCCTGAACAAAGGCGAGACCATTGGCCTGGTGGGTGAGACCGGCGCCGGGAAGACGACAACGGCCATGACGCTTCTCCGGCTGCTGCCCGAGCGCACCGGAAAGATTGAACGGGGCGAGATTATCTTCAACGGTGAGAATCTCCTGGAGGCGGATAAAAAGCGTATGCGGGAGATCCGCGGCGAAAAGATCGCCATGATTTTCCAGGATCCCATGACAGCCCTGGACCCCGTTATGGTGGTGGGCGATCAAATCAAAGAGGCACTGGTATTCCACAACCGGGGCAAGCTGACCAATGAGCAGATCGACGCCCGTGTGGAGGAAGTCCTGGAGCTGGTGGGCATTCCCGCATCCAGGAAGAACGACTACCCCCATCAGTTTTCCGGCGGCATGAAGCAGCGCGTTGTCATCGCAATCGCACTGGTATGCGAGCCAGACCTGCTCATAGCGGATGAGCCTACCACGGCCCTCGACGTCACCATTCAGGCGCAGGTCCTCATCATGATGAAGGAGCTGCGGGACAGGCTTGGCACCTCGATGATCATGATTACCCACGACCTGGGCATCGTGGCGCAGGTCTGCGACAAGGTGGCGGTTATGTACGCGGGGGAGATCGTGGAGCAAGGCACCCTGGAGGATATTTTTGCGGGCGATCGCCACCATCCCTATACGGTGGGGCTGTTCGGCGCGATCCCCAATATCAACGACGACGCAGAGCGGCTCAATCCCATCGACGGACTCATGCCGGATCCCACCAATTTGCCGACCGGATGCAGCTTTTCTCCCCGGTGCCCCCATTGCACGGAGCGCTGTACTTTGGAGCACCCGGCAGTGCATACGGTGAACGGACACTCCATCAGCTGCCATCTCTTTGAAAAGGAGGTCGAGGGATAAATGGAGCGCATACCGCTGGTAGAAACGAGACATCTGAAGAAATACTTTGACGTGGCGGCCGGAAAGCTGCACGCAGTAGATGATGTGAGCATCCAGATTTACGAGGGACAGACACTGGGCGTTGTGGGCGAGTCCGGATGCGGAAAGTCCACCTTGGGCAGAACCATCCTCCGCCTCCTGGAGGCCACCGATGGCGAAGTCCTGTTTGAGGGGCAGAATATCCTCAAGTACAACAAGGCGGAGATGCGCGGCATGCGCCGGAAAATGCAGATGATTTTCCAGGACCCCTATTCCAGCATCAACCCCCGGCTGACGGTGGAGGATATCATCGCCGAATATATGATCGTCAACAAGAGCTTTGGCGGCAACCGCAGAGAGATCTATCAGCGCACGGCTGAGCTGATGGACATCGTCGGCCTGGCCAAGCGTCTTGCCAGAGCCTATCCCCACGAATTGGACGGCGGCAGGCGCCAGAGGATCGGCATTGCCCGCGCGCTGTCCCTGTCTCCCAAGTTCATCGTCTGCGACGAGCCCGTGTCCGCGCTGGACGTGTCCATCCAGGCGCAGATCCTCAATCTGTTGATGGATCTGCAAAAGGAAATGGGACTGACGTATATGTTCATTACCCACAACCTTTCGGTGGTTAAGCACATCTCCACCGATATCGCTGTCATGTATCTGGGCCAATGTGTGGAGAGAGCGCCCTACCAGGAGCTCTTTGCCAACCCAAGGCATCCCTACACGAAGAAGCTGCTCTCCGCGATCCCCGTTCCGGACCTCTCCATGCGGAACAAGCAAATCCAACCGATCCGGGGAGAGGTGACGAGTCCCATCAACCCCAAGCCGGGCTGCCGCTTCATGTCCCGCTGCGAATTCGCGTGCGAGAAGTGCGCCGAGCCGCTGGGTGAGCCCACGGACTTCGGCAATCACCACACCTGCCTTTGTGTCCGCTGCAGGGAAGACCTGTGAACGCCAAGCCGAACAGATAAAAAGGAGATTGCAATGTATCGTATATTCGTTGGCTCATTTGCGCACGAGACCAATACTTTTTGGCCTAGCAAAACCGGCGTGGATGCGTTCCGAAGCCGGTACTATCTGACAGGACAGGACGTCGTGGACTATTTCGGCAACACCCTTACCCCCATGGGCGGATTTATCGACGTGCTGCATAAATATGGCGCCGAAGGGGTCTTTTCTGTGGCCGCGTCGGCCGAACCCTCCGGATATGTGACGAAGGAGGCCTTTGAGGAGGTCAAGGGGATCCTTCTCAAGGACCTGACCGCTGCCGGGCAGATCGATGGCGTGCTGCTCGCTCTGCACGGTGCCATGGTGGCTGAGCATGAGGAGGACGGCGAGGGAAATATTCTGGAGGCCGTGAGAGAGATTGTTGGCCCCGATATGCCGGTGATCGCCACGCTGGACCTCCACGCCAATATTACGAAGCGGATGGTGGACTGCGCCACGGCGATGATTCCCCACCATGAGTATCCCCATGTGGACGGGTATGACCGGAGCCTTGAGGCCGCGGAAATGATGATGGGAACCATCCGGGGCGAGCTGCATCCGGTGATGACATTTCGCCATCCGCCCCTGCTGGCATCTCTGACGGAAACGGAGACCGCGTCGTATCAACCTGTGGCTGAAGCCTGCCGGAAGGCTCGGGAGTGCCCCGGCGTGTTGGAGGCCACCATCGCCCACGGATTCTTTGCCGCAGACATTCCTGACGCCGGTGTGACGTCTCTGGTCATTACTGATGGTGATGAAAAGCTGGCCGACTGCATCGCAAAGCAGCTGGCAGACGTGGCATGGGAGTATCGGGACAGACTGGCGATCATTCCTACATACACGCCTGAGGAGGCGATCGCTGAGGCGGGGAAGACGGATGGCCTGGTGGTGTTCGCCGATATCTGCGACAATTCCGGAGCCGGATCCAGCGGTGATGGCACAAAACTGTTGCGGGCCATGCTGGACGCCAAGGTCACTAAAGCCGCCTATGCGGCCATTACGGACCCCCAGGTGGTGGAGATTTGCTGCCGGGCCGGCGTCGGCAGCTATGTGGACATTGAACTGGGCGGGAAGACGGCCCCCGAGATGATGGGGGCGCCGATCCCGTGCCGGGCCTACGTGAAGGGCATTTTTGATGGCCGGTACGTCAATAAGGGGCCCATGCAGGCAGGCGTGGAATTCAACATGAAAAAAACCGCCGTGATCGAGGTGGACGGCATCTCTATCATTGTTGCCTCCGTTGCCAGACAGCCGTTTGACATCGAGGTGTTCCGCAGCCACGGCCTAACTCCGTCGGATTTTCACATCCTGGTGGTGAAATCCAGCGTGCATTACCGGGCGTCCTTTGGCCCGTATGCCAAGAAAATGCTCAGCGTGGAGTGCCCCGGCATCCTGAAGATAGACCCCAGACAGCTGCCCTACGTGAACGTCCGGCGGCCGATTTACCCGCTGGACGAGGTGATTGAGCTGCAGTGAAGGGAAATATGCGCGCCGCGCGGAAAGGCAGACAGAGATGAGCTTGATAAAATGCACCGCAGCAGGCGACACCATGGTATTCCGCCGATTGCCCGGACACTACCCGAAATTTGAGGAGCTGGCAGGGTTTATCGGCAGGGGAGATTTTCGCTTTTACAATCTCGAGACCACCATCCACAATTATGAGACCTTCGGCGCGGCACAGAGTGGAGGCAGTTGGTTCTGCGCCCAACCGGAGGTGCTGGAGGATATGAAGGAGTTTGGCTTCAACATCCTCACCACCGCCAATAACCACGCCATGGACTACTCCTACGCGGGTCTGGAGAAGACCATGGCATACATCAGGCGGTCCGGCATCCCGTTTGCCGGCACCGGTATGAACCTGGCGGAGGCCTCCGCCCCCGCCTATCTAGACACACCGGCCGGCCGCGTTGCCCTCATAGCCGGGTGCAGTACCTTCCACCCGGATGCCCCCGCCGGCGAGCAGACCCGCACCATGCCGGGACGGCCGGGATCGAACGCTATCCGCCACCGTGTGACGTATCAGCTCCCCACGGAGTCGCTGGCACAGCTTCGGTCCATCGCGGAGCAGACCGCGGTGAATGGGGAGGATGACATCCTGCGCGGCGAGGGGTATCTGCCCCCTCTGCCTGAGGGACAGGTGCAGTTCGGGCCCCTGGATTTCCAAGAGGCCGAAACGCCGGGAAAGGTGACCCGGGTCGTGGAGGCGGATATGCGCCGGATGGAGCAATCCATCCGGGAAGCCCGGTTTATGGCAGATTATGTGGTGGTGTCCATTCACTCCCATGAGCTGCGCCGCACGGACAAGGCGGAGCCGGCCGATTTTCTGGTGGAATTTGCCCACCGTTGTATTGATGCGGGCGCCCATGCTATAATCGGAACGGGGCCGCATCTGCTCAGACCCATTGAGATCTACAAGGGGTGTCCCATCTTCTACTGCCTGGGCGACTTTGTCATTCAACTGGAGACCATTCAACGAGCTCCGGCGGAGATGTTTGAGAAGCAGAAAATGGACGGCAACGACACCCTCGACCGGCTGTTCTGGAACAGGTCCAACGGGGGAAAGCGCGGCCTCTATTATAACAGGACGATGTTTGAGGCGGTGGTCCCCTATTGGGAGGCGGAGGACGGCGTCCTGACGAAACTGGTGCTGATGCCGGTGGAACTGGGGTTCGGGCGTCCCCGATCCCGGGGCGGCTGGCCGGAGCCCCGGTACGACGCCGGCATTCTGGAGCGTCTGGCCCGGATGAGTGAACCCTGGGGCACACAGATCGATATTGTGGACGGGCTGGGGATCGTCCGGTTGTAAAGGAGTGTTTCCATGGCATTGCGTGAAGATCTGGAACAGTATATCCGCGACTCACAGGAGGAGCTCAAGCAGCTGATCCGGGACCTGTGCGCCATTCCGGCGCCGTCCCACCACGAGGAGAATCGGGCTGCCTTCTGCAGGGACTGGTTCGTGCGGAACGGCGGGGAGAACGCGGTGATCGACGAGGCGCTGAACGTGATCTGCCCCTACCACGTGACGGAAGAGGGCGATGTGGTGGTCATCATGGCCCACACGGACACCGTTTTCCCGGATACGGAGCCCATGCCCTTCCGGGAGCAGGACGGGGTGATGTACTGTCCGGGCGTAACGGACGACACCGCCAACCTGGCGGTGCTGATGATCTGCGCCCGCTATATCATGCAGCGAAACCTCCCCACCGCCACGGGCGTGCTCTTTGTGGCCAACTCCTGTGAGGAGGGGCTGGGAAACCTGAAGGGCTGTCGGGCCATCGTGGAACGATACGGCCGCCGGATGCGGGAGTTCGTCACGCTGGACGGCACCGATCTGGTCAGCATCGTGACCCGGGCCGTGGGCTCCCACCGGTACAGAGTCCGGGCATTGACTGACGGAGGACACTCCTTCCGGGACTTCGGCAAGCGCAGCGCCATCCAGGTCCTGGCCGCACTGGTGGATCAGCTCTACCGTGTGGAGGTGCCGGTGGAGGGTGACAGCCATACCACCTATAACGTGGGCCTCATCTCGGGCGGGACCTCGGTGAATACCATCGCCCAGAGCGGCGAGCTGCTCTATGAATACCGCTCTGACGACCGCCGCTGTCTGGAACAGATGAGTGCGATCTTTGCCGAAACCGTCGCCCGCTGTACGCCCCCGGATGGAAAGCTCCAGGTGGAGCTGATTGGTGAGCGCCCTTGTGCCGGCGACGTGGACCAGCGGGCCTGGATGGATCTGATGGAACGGGGCGCCGCCGCCGTCCGGACGGTCACCGGTCGGGAGCCGGTGTTTACCGCCGGCTCCACGGACAGCAATATCCCCCTTTCTGCGGGGATTCCCGCCATCTGTCTGGGGGTGTGCGTGGGCGGAAAGTGTCACACCCGGGAGGAGTGGCTGGATACCGCCAGCCTGGCGGACGGCTGCCGGCTTTTGATGGAGTTCTTCAGATCGTACTGTACCAAATAAGAATCCTGTTCCAGCGCCGCCTCGGCGGTACCGTCGTGGAAGTACCTTGCGAACGCCGCTTCCTCTATGCCAACCTTACGGACGACGCACAAGATCTCCTCCTCGTGTGTGGTCGGGCGGCAGTCGTGAACCGTTGCATGGCGCAGTGTTGTGAGAAAAGCATCTGCCTTGTCGGGCGCGACCAACTGAGCCGCCTTGTAGGCGAGGCAAAGCGGTTTTGAGCTGCGATGCTCTGTGTCGAACAGGCGGAAGCCTTCCATGTTACTTTCGCTGATGCATGGTCTGCCTAATAAAATATGCCCGTTATCAGCACGAAGCTGATAACGGGCATTCTCTTTGGCGCTTTTAGACATTTTTTTCAGTGTCTGCTTTCATCTTACCAGATGCAGGCCCTTGAAGAAGTCAATGCTTTTATGGCGCTCATCCGCCTCCGGCCTGCAAAACAGCAAAGTGGGCGTGATATAATCGCTCGGAGAGCCGGTCGACAGTGACCTTGGAAATGCCTTCGAATTGTCACTATTGACGATACTGTATACATGTGAGTTTAAAACAATTACCCCTTGACTTGGTAGGTAAATCATGCTATGCTCCATTTACCGACTACAATAGTGGGTAAATGGAGCAGGCGCTGGCAGGCATCTCCTCGAGCGCTGCGGTGCATGCGGCAATAGGGTTGGCAAAACGGCCGGAAAATGCGGAAAAACCATTGTGGTGTTTCCCGGATACTGCTACCCGCTATCTCTCCACGCCACTATTTGAGAGCTAAAGGAGGTTAAAAATGCAGATCTACGCGGATAACGCGGCAACGACTCAAATGAGCCGGACAGCCATCGCCGCCATGCTCCCCTATATGGAGGAGATATACGGCAATCCTTCCAGTCTCTATACCATTGGGCAGAAGGCCAGGGAGGCCATAGAGGACGCCCGGGAACGCATGGCAAACTGCTTGGGGTGCACGGCCAGGGAGATCACCTTCACCTCGGGCGGAAGTGAGGCAGATAATCAGGCCATTCTCTCCGCCGCAGCGCTGGGCGCAAAACGGGGCAAAAAGCATATCATATCTACCGCCTTTGAACACCACGCTGTCCTTCATACCTTGAAAAAGCTGGAAAAGAACGGCTTTGAGGTGACGCTGCTGGATGTACACAGCAACGGGATCGTCGCAGCGGAGCAGGTGGCGGAGGCGATCCGGGAGGACACCTGCCTTGTAAGCGTCATGTACGCCAACAACGAGATCGGCACAATTCAGCCCATTGCCGAGATCGGGGCGGTCTGCCGGGAAAAGGGAGTTTTGTTTCATACGGATGCGGTTCAGGCTGCCGGGCATCTGCCCATTGATGTGGAGCGGCAGTATATTGATCTGCTCTCCCTTTCCGCCCATAAGTTTCACGGCCCCAAGGGGTGCGGCGCCCTGTATAGCCGGCGGGGCACCCCTCTTATCAGCGTAATCGAGGGCGGTGCCCAGGAGCGGGGCAAGCGGGCTGGGACGGAGAATGTTCCGGCGATCATGGGCATGACGGCCGCCCTGGAGGAGGCATGCCGCAGTATGGAGGCCCATACCGCTCACTTGACAGCCTTGCGGGATCGCCTGATCCACGGTCTGGAGAAAATTCCGTATTCTGCGCTGAACGGCGATGGGACACAGCGGCTCCCCGGAAATGTAAACTTCTGCTTTGAGGGCATTGAGGGTGAGTCTCTGCTGCTCTTACTGGATGACAAGGGTATTTCGGTCTCATCCGGTTCTGCCTGCACATCCGGCTCGCTGGATCCCAGCCATGTACTCCTGGCTATCGGCAGGCCCCACGAGGTGGCTCACGGATCCCTCCGGATGACGCTGGGCGAGGACACCACGGAGGAACAGGTCGATTACATGATCGAGGCTGTCACCGAGGTGGTGGACTATTTGCGGCATATGTCTCCCTTTTGGCGAGATCTGGAGATCGGAAAGCGGCCGCATGTATTTTCAAAATAAGGAGTGTGCGTCATGGCATTATACAGTGAAAAAGTGATGGATCATTTCCGCCATCCCCGGAATGTGGGGATCATCGAGGACGCCGATGGAATTGGCGAGGTGGGCAATCCCGTCTGCGGCGATATCATGAAGATTTACTTGAAAATCGAGAAAGATATCATCAGCGATGTAAAATTTGAAACCTTTGGCTGCGGCAGCGCCATCGCCTCCAGCTCCATGGCCACGGAGCTCATCAAGGGCAAACCCATCTCTCAGGCCTTGCAGCTCACCAATAAGGCGGTGACAGAAGCCCTCGACGGGCTGCCTGCCCACAAGCTCCACTGTTCTGTCCTGGCGGAGGAAGCAATCAAGTCTGCCATCAAAGACTACTACGATAAACATCAGATCGCCTATGATCACAGCCAGTTCCCGGATTGTAAGAGCTGCGGTCACTGCTGCGAAGAATAGGACGATTGGCTGCCATGAGCGGCGGCACCTCCATTGGTGCCGCCGCTCTGTTGGTTAAAGCGCAAATCTGATGCCATCAGCGGCGTGATCACTCCATGAGCGGATTGATTTATCGGAGTGCCATGTAGTATAATTCAATACACAACAGCTGCTGCGCTTTGACGAAGTAATACACCATAACGGCGCTCAGCGCCTGTGGTAGCGTTGGACTGATAATGAGGTGATTCATATGATGGTTTCCACCAGAGGAAGGTACGCCCTCCGGGTGATGATCGATCTTGCAGAACACATGGATGGTGGGTATACGGCCATGAAAGAGGTGGCCCAGCGGCAAGAGATCTCCCTAAAATATCTGGAAAAGATTCTCCCTGTTCTCGTTTCTAACAAATTGATTGGCGGCGTTCATGGCAAAGGCGGCGGCTATAAGCTGACGCGGCGTCCGGAGGAATATACTGTGGGAGAGGTCTTGCGTCTTACCGAGGGGGACCTGGCCCCGGTAGCGTGCCTTGACTGCAGCGCGCAGCCTTGTACCCGCACCGCAGATTGCCGGACACGCCCCATGTGGGACAAATTGAACGGCATCATCAACCGCTATTTAGATGGTGTTACCATTGCCGATTTGATGGTGAAGGAATAGCCATGTAAAAAGAGTGGCTTTATTGCCGCATGTTTTCTACGGAAAAGCACAACTGCGTTTTTGTTCACAGCAAGATACGGGTGTTCTTTCTTCGGGGTAATTTGAGCACGATGACAATTCTTGCATCCAGTGGCGAGCTAATCCGCTTTATGCGTACACCACGGATTAAATAGCGTATAGGAAGTAATGAGAAAATGCATGGCACCGGGCTGCTGTTTTTTCAGCAACCCGGTGCCTTTTGATGATTCCAGGGATTTGGAATCTGTCTTGCTATACGGGTATATCTTTTAAACAGCGGTTTTCCCCCAAGCCACCGTTGCGGGGGAGGGACTATGCATATGTCCTCATATGTCGTCATTTGTCTCCATATGTCGACCTTTGTCCCATTCTGGGCAGAGTGTGAATAACGCACTTGAGCAAGCACATTTCAAAAACGTTGCAAAATTTATGTTTTCAGGCAAAAAGCGCACGGGTTTCTCCTAAAAAAGTGAAGGAGAATGCGTTATGACAAAC
>CACZNU010000046.1 GCA_902782615.1 Oscillospiraceae bacterium
GGGACGGCAGCCGCGGGTGGCCACCATGGCGTTGCAGATGGTCTCCGGGCTGCGGCAGTCGGCGCACTGGCCGGTGACGCTGCATGGTGTCTTGATGCCAAAGCGCTGGGCATTGATGGGGGCGGCATAATGGCGCACCCGGCTGTAAGCCGCAGCCAGATCCGGCACCACCTTGTTCATGCCGGCCACCACGATCACATTTTTGGGGCCAAAGCACAGGGCGCCCACACGGTTGCCGGTACCGTCGATGTTGAAGAGCTGACCGTCCTCGGTGACGGCGTTGCTGCCCATCAGAAACACGTCACAGCACATGGCCCGGCGCATCACGTCCTCCCGCTCCTCCGGGGGCACGGCATCCCGGTCCAGCAGGGGCTGGCCCCGGCGGCGCAGCTCCTCCTGGATGCCCAGGCCGTCCACGGTCATACTGCCGCCCCAGGCCACCTGGGCCCCTTCGGGGATCAGCTCCAGCACCTTGGCCACAGCCTCAGCGCCGGTGGCGCAATACCAGGCGTCAAAATGGCGGCTCTTCAGAGCCTCCACCACCTTGGCTCCCGACTTCTCATACTGCATTCTCTTGGCTTCCAGCATGGTCTTATTCCTCCTTATTCTCCGATTGCAGACGCGCCGCCTGGTCGGCCAACGTCAGCGCGTCGATCAATGCGTCCAGATCGCCATTGATGATGGCGGCAATGTTGAAATTTTTGTTCTCGCCCGTCAGCCGGTGGTCGGTGACCCGGTTCTGGGGAAAGTTATAAGTGCGGATCTTGCCGCTGCGGTCGCCCGTGCCCACCTGAGTCTTTCGCTGGGCGGCGATGGCGGCATTCTGTTTCTCCTGCTCCGCCTCGTAGAGCCGGGAGCGGAGGATTTTCATGGCCCGATCCTTGTTCTTATATTGGCTGCGCTCATCCTGGCACTCCACCACCGTGCCGGTAGGCAGATGGGTGATGCGGATGGCGGACTCGGTCTTGTTAACGTGCTGACCGCCGGCGCCGGAGGATCGATAGGTATCGATCTGCAGATCCCTGGGGTCGATGGTGAACTCCACCTCCTCCGCCTCAGGCATAACGGCCACCGTGGCGGCAGAGGTCTGAATACGGCCGGAGGACTCCGTCTCCGGCACACGCTGGACCCGGTGGGTACCGGCCTCAAACTTCAGCCGGGAGTAGGCGCCGCTGCCCTCCACCGTGGCCACCACTTCCTTCACGCCGCCCAGCTCGGTCAGGTTCTGGCTGACCACGGACAGGGTAAAGCCCTTTCGCTCGGCGTACATGGTGTACATCCGCAGCAGGTCGGCAGCGAACAGGGCACCCTCCTCCCCGCCAATGCCAGCCCGGATCTCCAGGATCACGTTCTTCTCATCGTTGGGATCCTTGGGCAGCAGCAGACGCTTCAGTTCTTCCTGCATCCGCTCTGCCGCCGCTTTTGCCTCAGCGAGTTCCTCCTGGGCCAGTTCCCGCAGTTCCGGGTCGGACAGCATCTCTTGGGCGTCTGCCTGGTCCTGCTTCGCCTTACGGTAGGCGCGGAAGGCCGTCACGACGGGAGTCAGTTCCTTCTGCTCCCGGCTCAGGCGGGCCAGCTTCTCCCGGTCACTATATACCGATGGATCGGAAAGCTGCTGTTCCACTTCGCCCAACCGCTCCTCGATTTTTGCCAGTTTCTCCTCCATACAGGGGTCTCCTTACTGCTCCAGGTAACGCTTGACGTCCTGGATAAACTTATCGCGCCAGAAGGCATAGCCCACGCTTTTGGGCCGCAGGGAGACGGCCAGCACATGCTTTTGGGCCGTATACTGATCCATTTGGTCGTAGATCTCCTCATAGTGGCGCTCACTGGCACGGGTCAGCACATAGGCCACCCGCTTCATCTCCAGTCCCCGCCGCTTTAGCAGGGCTCGGATAGGGCTGGAGCACCGTCCCGCCCACACAGGACTACCCAGGATCACCAGCCGGTAATCCTCCAGGTTTTTCTCCGTCTGGAACTTCTCCAGGGGGTGGGTAGACCGGCGCATAGCTTCCTTGCCGGAGCGCAGAAAGCCCCGCAGACCGCTGCGGTCCACATCGTCGGTGATCTCCACAAGCTCCGCCTCCAGAGCCGCGGCGATCTCCTTCATGGTCTCCTCGGTGTTGCCGGTACGGGAATAAAACATGCACAAAATGTCACTCATATCAAATCTCCTGTTCCTCCACTTGGAGCGACAGTTCCTCCCAGCGGCTCATCTCCTGCTCCAGCTGGGCCTCCACCTCCTGTTTTCGGCGGTAGAGCTCCGCCAGTTTCTCCGCGTCGCTGCCGTGGGCGGTCATTTCTTCATCCAGACGGGTACACTCCCCCTCCAGCCGGGCGATGGAGCTCTCGCAGATGGTCAACTGCTTTCTGGCCGCCTGCTGGGCCCGGTTGCCCCGGCCGGTACGGGTATCGCCCTTCCTGGGAGTCGGTGCGGCCGGCTGAGCCCAGCGTTTTTCCTCCTCCTTCACCGCCCGGTACTGGGCAAAGCCCATGGGATAGTCGTGGATGGTTCCCTCCGAAAGCTCCCAAATCCGGGTGGCGAAGCGGTTGATAAAATAGCGGTCGTGGCTGACGAACAGCAGCGTGCCGTCAAAGGCCTCCACCGCCTCCTCGATCCACTCCCGGGCGGCAATATCCAGGTGGTTGGTGGGCTCATCCAGGATGAGGAAGTTGATCTCCTCATCCATCAGCATGCACAGCCGCAGACGGCTCAGCTCACCGCCGGACAGCACACCCACGCTCTTGAATACATCTTCCCCCTGAAACTGATAGGCGGCCAGGCGGTTGCGGGCACTCTGGGCGGTCATATTCCGCTTTTCATAGATCATGGTGTCAACCAGGGAGCGCTCCGGGTGGTCGAAATGCACCATCTGTTCCAGATACGCCGTTCGCACAGCGGGGCCCTGGCGGATGGAACCGGCATCCGTCCGCTCCCGTCCGGTGATCATGTTCAGCAGAGTTGTCTTGCCGGTGCCGTTCTCCCCCAGCAGGGCGATGCGTTCGCCGCCGCCGATGCGGAGATAGATGTCCGAAAACAGCTGATGGTCGCCGAAGGCCTTGCTGATGCCCCGGATCTGCAGCACCTCATCCCCTCGGAATTCCCGACTGGCGAAGCGGGCGTCCATTTTTTTGGCCTTGGTGGGTTTGGACACGGTGCGCATCCGCTCGATGCGCTTTTCCATGGAAACAGCACGGCGGTACGTCTTGTCCATGCCCTGGAAGGCCCACAGCCTCAGCTGCTCGGCGGCCTTCTCCAGCTGCTGGATCTTGGCCTGCTCCTTCAGATATTGCTTCAGTCGCTCCTGATATCGGCGTTCCTTTTCGATGGCGTAGAAGCTATAGTTGCCGCTATAGAATTCCGCCTTGCCGTCTTCAATCTCCACGATGCGGTTCACCGTGCGGTCCAGGAAGTAGCGGTCATGGGAGATGGTCACCACCGTGCCGCGGAAACGGCGCAAATACTCCTCCAGCCACTCGGTGGCCTGCAGGTCCAAATGGTTGGTGGGCTCGTCCAGCAGCAGGATATCCGTGTCCTCCAGGATGAGACGGCCCAGGTTCACCCGGGTCTTCTCCCCGCCGGAGAGCTCGTCAAAATACCTCTGCCGCATATCAGCGGTGATGGACAGGCCGTTTGCCACCTTGTTCACCGCCGTGTCCGTATCGTAGCCGCCCAGGCCCTCAAACCGGGCGGTCAGGTCCCCGTAGCGCTTCAGGATCCGCTCATCGCTGTCCCCCGCCGCCATCCGCCGGGCCAGATCGTCCATCTCGTCCTTCAGCGCAAACATCCGGGCAAAGGCGGACTGCAGCACGTCCTCCACCGTGTACCCCACGGGATAGACCGGGATCTGTGAGATCAGTCCCACCCGTCGGCCCGGGGCGATGACTACCTCGCCCTCGTCGGGTGTCAGTTCCCCGGTGAGAATGCGGAACAGCGTGGTCTTTCCGGCGCCGTTTTTGCCCAGAAGGCCCAGCCTCTCGCCGGTGTCCACCTGAAAGGTCAGTCCGTCCAGTATTTTCTTTTCCAAATCAAAGGACTTGACCAGTCCGGTTACGCTGATATCGATCATTTACTGTCTTTCCAAAAATGCTACGACTTTTTCAAATTCCATGGCGTGAGACGCCTTTACCAGCGCCGTGGTCCCCGGGGTAAACTGCCGATGCAGCATCTCCTGCGCCGCCCCGATGGTGGGATACCAGTAGGTCTCCAGGGTGCGCTTCTCTGTCATGCGTTTTGCCTTGTCACCGATGGCGATCACCGTGTCAATCGCCAGCTCTTGGGTCAGCTCACCCACCCGCAGATGTGCGCTCGGACTCAACTCACCCAGCTCACCCATGTCGCCCAGCACAGCCAGACGGTGGCGGCAGGGCGTCCGGGACAGGATATTCAGCGCCTCCGCCATAGACTGTGGATTGGCGTTGTAGCAGTCGTCGATGATGAGCCGGTCCTCAGGCAGATGGATCAGGTGCATGCGGGAGCCCACCGGGCGATAGGCAGCGATGCCAGTCAGGATCTCATCCTTGTTGAGGCCAAGGCGCTCGCCGATGGCGATAGCCATGGAGACCGGGTAAATCATATAGGCGCCGGGGGTGGTCACATGGACGCGATACACCTCCCGGGGCGTGGTCACGGTGCAACGGATGCCCTCAATCCCCAGCTCCTCCACGTCCGTCACCCGGACCTGACAGTTCTCTCCCTTGCCGCAGAAGAGGATCTCATTCTGTAAGGTGATTCCACTTAACAGTTCATCGTCCCCATTGAGTACGGCGATCCCGTCGGGGTTCAGATTCTCAAAAATCTCGCTCTTGGCCCGCAGAGTGCCCTGGCGTGTGTTGCCCAGGTTTTCGATGTGGGCGTCGCCCACATTGGTGATCACAGCGAAGTCCGGCTGCACCATCTGGCCCATATAGCGAATCTCACCAAAATGGTCCATGCCCGTCTCAATAACAGCCGCCTGGTGTTCCTCCTCCAGGGACAGCAACGTCAGTGGTGTGCCGATGCAGTTGTTCAAATTGGCGTGGGTCCTGAGGGTGCGGAATCGCTGTCCCAGCACGGAGGCGATCATCTCTTTGGTGGTGGTCTTGCCGGCCGAGCCGGTGACCTGCACAAAGGGAATGGCAAACCTCTCCCGGTGCCAGGTGGCCAGGGCCTTCAGAGCTGCCTGGGTGTCCTCCACCAAAATGTAGCCCTTGCCCGGCAGCAGCTTCTCCGGCCGGTGGGCCGTCAGACACGCCGCCGCGCCACTCTCCAAGGCGCTGTCGATATAGTTGTGTCCGTCAAACCGCTCTCCTACCAGGGGAATGAACAGTTGGCCCTCCCCCACCTTACGGCTGTCGGTGGTGACAGCGGTGATGGCCGTATCACAGCTCTGCAGCAGCCGGCCGTTCACAGCGGCGCAGATCTCGTCAATGTAACTTTTCAGCATCAAAGTCCCGCCTTTCTCATCTTCAGCGACTCGGTGACGATCCAGTCACACAGATCGGCGTAGGAAATCCCCACCGCCGCCGCCTCCTGGGGCACCAGACTGGTGGGCGTCATGCCCGGCAGGGTGTTGACCTCCAGGCACCAGGCCTCACCGTTTTCATCCAGAATAAAATCACTGCGGGAATAGACGCGCAGCCCCAGTGCCCGGTGCAGTTTCAAGGCCATCTCGCCCATCTGATGCCACTGCTCCTCGGTGATGGGCGCCGGACAGACCTCGGTGGCGCCGCCGGCCTGATATTTCGTCTCGTAGTTGAAGTACTCGGCGTGGGGAATAATCTCCACCGCCGGCAGATACCGGTCGCCCAGCACGGCCACCGTCAGTTCCCGGCCGCGGATTTTCCGCTCCACCACTGCGTGGTTGCCGTACCGGAGTACGCTCCGCAGCGCTTGCTCCAGCTCCTCCCGGGTATCAGGCAGCTCCACGCCGATGGAGCTGCCGCCGTTGACGATCTTCACGGCGCAGGGCACCTCCAGCTCCTTCACCAGCCGGGGAATGTCCTTTTCTTCATAGCGAATGTCACACCAGGGAGCCGTCCGGATCCCCTGGACATCCATCATCCGCTTGGCGATGGACTTGTCCATGGCCATGCCGCTGGCCACATAGCCGGATCCCGTGTAGGGAACGCCCAGCAGATCCAGCGCCGCCTGGATGCGGCCGTCCTCCCCGCAGGCGCCGTGAAGTGCCAGAAATACCACATCTGCCATGGAGCAAACCGTCAAAACATCTTTTCCCAGCAGCGAGGGGCTCTGATCGACGCGGCTGCGGCGGACCACCTCCAGATCCGGCGCTGTGGCTTCAATGCGCACATCACCACACAGTCCGTCCGGGGCATCGAAGATGTCCTCCAGACGACCCTGATAATTCTCCAGGCCCAGAAACATATCCACCAGGATCGCCCGGTGGCCCTTTTCCCGCAGGGCGCGGCAGGCACAGGTACCGCTGACCAGGGAAACATGGCGCTCGGTACTCAAACCGCCCGCCAGAACAACGACTTTCATATATGTAACCTCTTTCTCAGGCAGGGCAGAGCCATTCTGCCCACAAACCACCTAATTATACCATGATAGTATATCACGGATTGCCGGCGATTACAACCGCCCTGACACAAAGAAATCCCCCGGACCAGCCGGGGGATCGCACAATCGGTTTTCATCGCAGCCATTCCGGCAGCGATCGCTTCTGGATGCCTGATACCACACCCATGGCGGCATAGAGGGTCACCAGTGAGGAACCGCCGTAGCTGAAAAACGGCAGCGTCAGGCCGATCACCGGCATCAGGAACAGGCACATGCCCACGTTGATAATTGTCTGGAAGATCAGCATAGCTGCCATACCCACGCAGATATACGCCTCCAGCGGCGTCTTGGCCTTACCCGCCACCACCAGGCAGCGGACCACAATGGCCGCCAGAATGAGCAGTGCCGCCATGCAGCCGATCAAACCCAGTTCCTCGCCGATGGCGGAAAAGATAAAGTCGGTGTGCCGGGCCGGCAGGCTGCCGCTGTAGGGGCTCTGGGTCTGGGTGCCGTGGAAAAGGCCTTGGCCCAGCAGCTTTCCGCTGCCAAGGGCCATAATGCTGTGATTCTGGTGCCATCCCACCCCCAGGGGGTCCAGGCTGTGGTCAAATACCAGGCGGAACCGGTCCTTCATATAGTCGCCGATCTTATCCAGCTCCCACAGCAGGTAAAAGGCGATGCCGCCTCCCATCAGTCCCAGAACGAACCAGCGGATCGCCACGCCGGCCACAAAGGCCATGCAGGCAAAGATAAAAATATACACCAAGGCGCTGCCCATGTCGCCGGAAATCACAAAATAGAATCCCACCAACGCCAGAATATGAGCTCCCAGAAAGGCCACCGAGCGGAGGGAATTGAGCTTGCTGTTTTCCTTCACCCAAGTCAATTGTCTGGCCAGAATCACAGCAAAGGTGATCTTCACCATCTCCGCCGGCTGCAAGCTGACGGGAAAGCCGGGAATGTGCAGCCAGGCCCGGTTGCCGGTACCGTCGTCCACGCCCAGGGGCGTCCGCAGCGCTGCGATCAGCACCACGTTGAACAGCAGCATCCACTTCCACCACTTGGACAGCTCGTTGATATCCACCAGGGACATCAGGAGATAGGCCGCCACACCAATCACCGCCGCGCCGCCCTGGACGATCACATATTTCCAGGTCTCCATATAGTGAGTGGCGCTGGCGATCTCCACCAGGCCGAAGGCCGTCGCCGCACAGCACAGCGCCAGCAGTACCAGATCGGCCTGCCGGAAAATATCGAGAAACAGTTCTTTCGCCCGCTGCAGCATGGTCCCTCCTGAAAAAGAGATATGAAAAACTGGCATTTGCCTTACTCACCAATGTATAGTTTACCACAAGAAGTTTTCCCTGTAAACGTTGGTTTGTCCCTTTTCAATTGAAATTTATTGTGTTATACTGAATTGATTTCAGGCGAAGTGAGGTGAAGATCCGTGACGTATATTTCCCACAGTGCGGCCGAGACTGAAGAATTGGGCCGGCAGCTGGGCCAATCCCTCCGCAGCGGGGCCGTGGTAGCCTTTCTGGGCGGGCTCGGCATGGGTAAAACCGCCTTTACGCGGGGGCTGGCAAGGGGAATCGGTTGTCAGGATCGGGTGACCAGCCCTACCTTTACCATCGTCAACGAGTACGAGGGTGATCTGCCCCTCTTCCACTTCGACATGTACCGCCTAACCGGCAGCGACGCCTTATTTGACATCGGCTGGGAGGATTATCTGGATCGGGGCGGCGTTTGCGCCGTGGAGTGGAGTGAAAACGTAGCCGATGCTATGCCGGAGGACGCCATCTACGTAACCATCGCCCGGCATCCAGAAAACGAAAACTGGCGCATCATCACCATGGAAGGGGGAGCTGTCCTGTGAAGATCCTGGCTCTGGAAACCTCCGCCAAGAGTGTTTCCGCCGCAGTAACAGAGAACGGTATCGTGCTGGCCTCCGTCTATCAGAACACGGGCCTGACCCACAGCCGCACCCTGATGCCGCTGGTGGACGCCATGCTGAAAAACAGCGGCATCCCGCTGGAGGAGATCGGCCTTGTGGCTGTAGCCTCCGGTCCCGGCTCCTTTACCGGCCTGCGCATCGGCGTTTCCGCCGCCAAGGGCCTTGCCTGGACGCTGGAACTCCCCTGCTGTGCCGTCTCCACGCTGGAGGCCATGGCCCAGAACCTGCGCCATATGGACGCCACCGTGGTCTGCGCCATGGACGCCCGGCGCAACCAGGTGTATAACGCGGTGTTCGCTGCCCACGGCGACGTCCTTGGCCGGCTGACCCCGGACAGGGCCATCGGTCTGCCGGAGCTGGCGGCGGAGCTGAAAACTGACGAAAAAGTGAAAATAATAGTTGGAGACGGCGCCAAGCTGTGCTATACTTATCTGTGGGAGAATGGTATCCCCTGCCGCATGGCACCGCCCGCACTGGTCATGCAGAACGCCGTTGGCGTAGCTCAGGCCGCTGCGGAGATGTTTGCCCGGGGTGAGACGGTGTCCGCCCGGGATCTGGTGCCCAACTACCTGCGTCTGTCCCAAGCCGAGCGGGAACGCCTGGCCAGAGGGTTGAGAATCACCGTTGACTGAGTGTATCACTAAAAAATATTATATATTAACGGAGGAGAAAGCAGATGTATAGTGAGAAAGTTCATATCATGGACCATCCGCTGGTCGCCCACAAGCTGACCATCATGCGCGACAAGAACACCAGCGTCAAGGATTTCCGCGAGCTGGTCTCCGAGATCGGCATGCTCATCACCTATGAGGCCACCCGTGACCTGCCTCTGACCACCAAGACCATCGAAACGCCCCTGTGCAAGGCCGACATGCCCACTCTGGCCGGCAAGAAGTTCGCCGTCGTCCCCATCCTGCGGGCAGGTCTGGGGCTGGTGGAGGGCGTGCTGCGCATGGTCCCCTCCGCCCGTGTGGGCCACATCGGCATGTACCGTGACGAGGAGACTCTGGAGCCTCACCTGTACTTCTGCAAAATGCCCAAGGACGTAGCCGAGCGCGACATCATCATCGTCGACCCCATGCTGGCCACCGGCGGCAGCGCTGACATGGCCATTGAGGAGATGAAGAAGCGCGGCTGCAAGAACATCAAGCTGATGGTCCTGGTGGCCGCCCCGGAGGGCATCGAATTCATCACCTCCCGCCACCCCGACGTGGACATCTACGCCGGTGCGCTGGATGATCACCTGAATGAGCACGGCTACATCGTTCCCGGCCTGGGCGACGCCGGCGACCGTATCTTCGGCACCAAGTAAATTCATACGTTTCAGTGCTCCCCCTCTTTCAAAAATCTGATGTGAGAGGTGCTTGATATGATTTGTCCCAAATGCGGAAAGCAGATCCCCGACGGTTCTTCCGTCTGCCCTGAGTGTCTGAATCCCCTGGAGGATCTGGCCGTCAGGAGTGACGCGGCTTATGCCGAGCCGGCTCCCTCCATGAAGTGGTATAAGTTCCTGATTTTCTTCGCCCTTTACGCCACTGCCATTCTGAACATTATCGGCGGCGTCTCCCAGCTGACCGGCACCGTCTATTCCGTGACCGGCATCTCGGCAAGCGACGTCTACGCCTATTATGGACAGGGCCTTCATATCCTGGACATCGTCATGGGCATTCTGATGATCGGGATCGCTGTGTTTGCCATCTTTGTCCGGTTCCAGCTGGCCGGTTACAAAAAGCAGGGCCCCAAGACGCTTCTGGTGCTGTATGTGATCAATCTGGTGGTCTCCCTGGGTTACTCTCTGGCCGTCGGCGCTATCACCTCCGTCAACGTGATGGACTCCTCTTCAGTGGGTGGTCTGGTGATCAGCGCGGTCATGATCATCGTCAACTACTTCTATTTTAAAAAGCGCGCTCATTTGTTCTGCAACTGAGGCGCTCGCAGAGTCTCTTATCGCACAGGAGGCGGTTTATCCGCCTCCTGTCCTTTTTATCCGGAATTTTCCGTGATTCTTCACAGTTTTCTGTTGCTTTTTCCGTTTAAAGCATGTATAATTATAACAACAATAACAGATTGGTAGCTGTAAGGAAGTGCTTCGCGCACGGGCTGCAACTATCACTCGGGTGTCTACTTGAGTGTTTCAGGTCTCCCTGTGGGAGATTTGGAACATTTTTTGCTAAATAGAATTATTTCGGTGGAAAAAGGAGGAATCCCATATGTATCTGGTCATAAACGGCCGCCTCATCACGCGGGATGAAACGGGCTGCGGCTACTATGAGCACGGCGCCGTCGCCTTTGAGGGCACTACCATTACTGAGGTGGGCCAGGAAGCCGCCCTACGGGCCAAATATCCGGACGCCGAGATCATTGATGCCCGGGGCGGCGTCATCATGCCGGCTTTCATCAACGCCCACACCCATATCTACTCCGCCCTGGCCCGGGGCCTGAGCATTGTGGGCAACAACCCCACCAATTTCTACGAGGTGCTGGACGGCACCTGGTGGGCCATGGACCGGAAGCTGACCCTGGAGGGCAGCCGGGCCAGCGCCGACGCTCTGTATATCGACTGCATCAAGCAGGGCGTCACTACCATCTTCGATCACCACGCCGCCTATGCCGAGATCCCCGGCTCTCTGTTTCAGATCGGTGAGAGCGCCAAGAAGTTCGGCATCCGCTCCTGCCTGTGCTACGAGGTCAGCGACCGGGACGGCTAGGAGAAGTGCCTCCAGGCCATCCAGGAGAACGCCGACTGGATTTCCCACTGCGAAAAAGAAAAGGACCCCATGCTTGCCGCCATGTTCGGCGGCCACGCCCTTTTCACCCTGTCCGACAAGACCTTCGACCGCATGGTGGCCGCCAACAACGGCCGCACCGGCTACCACATCCACGTCTCCGAGGGCATGAAC
>CACZNU010000047.1 GCA_902782615.1 Oscillospiraceae bacterium
AGAAGAGCTTCTTCAAGAAGTTCCGGAAATAAGAGAAATCGGGGCGGAGGTCTTGCCTGATCGTGGCTTTTGTGGTAACGTAGTGACACGGCGTCCGCCCGCCATAAAGCGGATGTTCCCGACGATTGAAAAAGAGGTTTCCCCGTGTACCTGACCGACTATCATCTACATTCCACCTGCTCCCCGGACGGGGAGTACACCATGGCTCAGATGGCGAAAGCCGCCGTGGACCACGGCCTGCAGGAGATCTGCGTCACCGACCATCTGGACACCATCCAGTGGGGCACCTACGCCCCCCGGACGGACTTCCCCTGGCCGGAGGCCCTGCGCCAGGCGGAGGAGGCCCGCCGCCTCTGGGGCGACCGGCTGACCATCCGGCTGGGCGCCGAGCTGGGCGAGGCGGTGCTGTCCTTTGACCGGGCGGAGCAGATGCTCTCCGAGGCGCCGAAGCTGGACTTCGTCATCGGCTCGGTCCACATGGCCAGCCAGCGGTTCGGCCACATGGATCTCTATTATCTGCCCAAGGCCGACATAGACTACTATCAGGCGATGATCGCCGACTATCTGGACGACGTGCTCACGCTGGCGCGATGGGGGAAGTTCCAGGTGCTGGGCCACCTGACCCTGCCCCTGCGCTACATCCGAAAGAACGCCGGCCTCACCATGGACTTCTCCGCCCATTTGGATCGGGTGGAGGAGATTTTCCGCTGCATCATCCCCCGGGGGATCGGCATCGAGTGCAACACCAACCGGGGGGATATCCCCCTGCCGGACCGTGACATCCTGCGGCTCTACCGGAAGATGGGCGGCGAGATCATCACCATCGGCTCCGACGCCCACTCCACCGAGTACGTGGGCTGTCGGGCGGCGGAGACCCAGCAGCTCCTGGGGGAGTGCGGCTTCCGCTATTTCAACACGTTCACCTTGGGAGTGCCGGAGTTCCGGCCCCTGTAAGATCGGAAAGGAGATCAGACCCATGAAGATTGCCATTGGCTGCGACCACGGCGGCTATCTGCTCAAGCAGGACATCCTCATCTGGCTGGAGGAGAACGACATCGACTACGAGGACTTCGGCTGCTACAGCACCGAGAGCGTGGACTATCCCATCTACGGCGAGAAGGTGGCCCGTGCGGTGGCCAGCGGCGCATGCGACAAGGGCATCGTCATCTGCACCACCGGCATCGGCATCTCCATCGCCGCCAACAAGGTCAAGGGCATCCGCTGCGCCCACTGCTGCGATCCCCTGTCCGCCGAGATGACCCGCCGCCACAACGATGCCAACGTGCTGGCTCTGGGCGCCGGCATCGTGGGCCCCAATCTGGCCAAGCGCATGGTGGAGGTCTTTTTGAACACGGAGTTTGAGGGCGGCCGCCACGCCCGCCGCGTAGGCCAGCTGGACGCCATCGAGCCGTAAGCGCCATGGCGACGAAAGGTTACAGCAGTTACCACGGCAGAGGCAGCGGACGCAAGACCGGCCTGATCATCCTGCTGGTGCTGATCCTGCTGGCGGCGGTGGCATTTCTCCTCAGCCAGCGGTATCTGGTCTATGATGAGACGGGCAAGGCCCACTGGGAGCTGCCCTTCAGCCGCCCCAGCGAACCCACCCCGGAGCAGCCGGAGAACAACCCCATCTCCCCCGAGGACGTAGTCATCGAGCGGGAGGATCCCCAGCCGGAGCCCCAGCCCCAGCCGGAGCCCCAGCATCCCAAGCTGACGGAGCTCCACGCCCAGGAGCTGGAGAACGGCAGCCTGTGGTGGGACCCGGAATACGTGCTGTCTCTGGTGAGTGAGTCCATGATGGTGGAGGTGAAGCGCCCCACCGGCGGCATCACCTACGGCACGGAGGTGGAGACGGCCCCCGGCGTGGTGGTGGAGCGCGGCGTGACCCGGGAGAACCTGACGGCCCTGCTCCGGAGCGACCACTACGCGGTGGCCCGGATCAGCTGCCTGCGGGACACCTCCTATGCCGAGGGAAGACCCGAGGCGGCCCTGAAGGCCACCTGGGGCGACGTCTGGTATGACGGCGACGGCCGGGCCTGGCTGGACCCCGCCGCGGAGACCACCCGAACCTATCTGACCGCCCTGTGCGCCGAGTGCGCCCGGCTGGGCTTTGACGAGATTTTGCTGGACGGCTTCTGGTATCCCGTCAGCGGCAACCAGGAGGCGCTGGCCCTGCCGGAAGGCCTCAATAAGACCGCCGCGCTGACGGAGCTGGCCGCAGCCATCCGTCAGGTGCTGCCGGAGAACGTGGCGTTGAGCGTGGCCTACCGGAGCGAGGCGGGAGCCCTGGGCGGCGGCAGCGGTCTGACGGCGGAGCTGCTGAGCAGCTTCGACCGGATCTATGTGGACGAGGCGGTGGACCGCAGCGCCCTGGATCAGGCTCTGCCCCAGACCTTTGACCGTTCCGGCGGACTGGCCCTGCTGTGCTACGGCAAGCCGGAATCCGGCGGCTACGCCATCCTGCCGTAAAAGAGAACAAACCGAAAAGGACACTCCTCTGGGAGTGTCCTTTTTCCTTTTCAAATCCCCGGCTCTGTGGTACAATAGACCGGAATGAAGGGAGGCGTGCGCCGTGCTGAACCGAGCCTATGTGGAGATCACCAACGTCTGCAACCTGGCCTGCTCCTTCTGCCCCGGCACGGCCCGGCCCCGTCGCTTTATGCCGGCGGCGGAGTTCCGCACCGTGGCCGGCAAGCTCCGCCGCCACACGGACTACCTCTACCTCCATGTGATGGGCGAGCCGCTGCTGCACCCGGCGTTGGCAGAGATCCTGTCCATTGCCGGTGAGCTGGGCTTTCGCGTGTGCCTCACCACCAACGGCACCCTCCTGCCCCGGGCCGGGGAGATCCTGCTGGGCGCTCCCGCCCTCCACAAGGTCAGCGTCTCCCTCCACAGCTTCGAGGGCAACGGCCGCCGGGACGACCTGGCGGCGTATCTGGACGGGGTGCTGTCCTTCTGCCGACCTGCCGCGGAAAAGGGCGTGATCTGCGCTCTGCGTCTGTGGAACGAGGGCGGCGAGAACCGCCGCAACGGGGAGATCGAGGAATATTTGAGCGACCGTTGCGGCGTGGACGCAGCGGCCCTGCCGGTTGACCCCAGCGGCAACCGCACTCTGGCGGATCACCTGTATCTGGAGTCGGCGGAGAAGTTCGACTGGCCGGACCCGTCCGCCCCGGAAAGGCACACCCAGTTCTGCCACGCCCTGCGCCGGCAGGTGGCCGTGCTGTGCGACGGCACGGTGGTGCCCTGCTGCCTGGACGGGGAGGGGAACATCCCCCTGGGCAATCTGTTTGAAGCGGAACTGGACGAGATACTGGCCTCGCCCCGGGCGCGGGCCATGGAGCGCGGCTTTGCCGCCCGGCGGCCGGTGGAGGAGCTGTGCCGCCGCTGCGGCTATGCCACGAGGTTCAACCGATAGGAGGGTACATTATGGACGAGCGGAATCGTGTGGAGCAGCCTGAAACGTACAGGACCTTCTTCGTGTCGTTGCCTCTGATGGAGGCGGCGGAGTTGATCCGCAAGCGGGTCGAGGAGGGCAGCTGCACCGGCGAGCTGCTGGACGACTATGCCGTCTCCGGCGAGGCGGGAGTGGTGCGTATCCTGACCTTTGAGAAGTGGTTCTACCGGGTGGGCAACCGCCTGGTGCTGACCGTCACGCTGGACGATCTCGCCGGCCGGACCCGGATCCATGTGGTGGCCGGCGGCGGCGGACAGAGCGTGTGGTGGAAATTCGACTGGTTTGCCGGCGACTCTTTTGCCGACGAGCCGTATCACGCCATGGAGGAATTCCTGATCGATGGATGAGCAGATCCGACAACTGAAGCAGCTGGCCGAGCCCCTGCTCCGATGGTACGACGCCAACCGCCGCCGCCTTCCTTGGCGGGAGGAGGTCAGCGCCTACCGCACCTGGGTGTCGGAGATCATGCTCCAGCAGACCCGGGTTACGGCCGTGCTGCCCTATTTCGCCCGGTTTATGGATGCCTACCCCACGGTGGAGGCCCTGGCCAACGCCGATACAGAGCAGCTCATGAAGCTGTGGGAGGGCCTGGGCTATTACAGCCGGGCCCGGAATCTGCAAAAGGCGGCCCGGATCGTGGCGGAGCAGTACGGCGGGCAGTTCCCCGCCACCTATGAGGACCTCATCGCCCTGCCCGGCATCGGGGACTATACGGCCGGGGCCATTTTGTCCATCGCCTTCGGCCAGCCTATTCCGGCGGTGGACGGCAACGTGCTGCGGGTGGCCGCCCGGATCACCGGCAGCCGCCTGGACGTGCTGGATGGGAAAAACAGGAAGCTGTTTCGCGCCTGGATGGCCGAGGCCATGTCAAAGGCCCGCCCCGGGGCCTACAACCAGGCCCTGATGGATCTGGGGGCCACGGTGTGCCTGCCCCATGGAGAGCCGCTGTGCGGCGAATGTCCCGCCCGGGAGTTCTGCGCAGCCCGGCGGGAGGGCTGCCAGAGTGAGCTGCCCGTCCGCACCCGGAAGAAGGAGAAGCGCCTGGAGCACTTGACGGTGTTTGTCCTCCTGCGGGAGGGCTGCGTGGCCCTGCGCCGCCGGAGCGAGGAGGGACTATTGGCGGGCCTCTGGGAGTACCCCCACGTGCCCGGCACCCTGGACGAGACCGCCGCCGCCCGCCAACTGGCGGAATGGGGGATCATGCCCCACCGTTGGGTCAAAAAGCTCGCCGCCAGGCACGAGTTCACCCACATCCGCTGGGAGATGACGGGATATATTCTGGAGGTGCAGGGCTATGGCCCCACCGAGTGGCTGTGGGCCGACAGCGGGGAGCGGCGGAAACTGGCCGTCCCGTCGGCCTTTGAGCGCTTTACGAGAGAGATTACCGAGGAGGAGAGAGGATAAATGGCACAGCTTTACTTTAAATACGGCGCCATGGGCTCCAGCAAGACCGCCAATGCCCTGATGGCCCGGTTCAACTACGAGGAACGGGGACAGGAGACCCTGCTGGTGAAGCCCCAGCTGGACACCCGGGACGGGGACCACATGGTCCGATCCCGCATCGGCCTGACCCACCCCTGCATCTACTTCCACGAGATGCAGGCCATGGCCGATACGGAGCTGCAGAAGTACGCCTGCATCATCGTGGACGAGGCCCAGTTCCTCACCAAGGAGGAGGTCTACTACCTGGTGCATCTGGTGGACGACTGCGACATCCCCGTCATCTGTTACGGCCTGCGGGCGGATTTCCGGGGCGAGCTGTTCCCGGGCAGCTACCACCTGCTGGTGCTGGCGGACAAGCTGGAGGAGGTCAAGACCATCTGCTGGTGCGGCAAAAAAGCCGCCTTCAACGCCCGGTTCGATGAGCAGGGGCATGTGGTCAAGGAGGGCGCCCAGGTGGTCATCGGCGCCAACGACAAGTATATCGGCCTGTGCCGCCGCCACTGGATGCGGGGCGATCTGGGCCCGGACTTCGACATCAGCAAGGTATGATCTGTGATCTGTGTCCCCGCCGCTGCGGCGCCGAGCGGACGGAACATGAGGGCCACGGCTTCTGCGCCATGCCGGCGACGCCGGTGGTGGCCCGGGCCGCCCTCCACCAATGGGAGGAGCCGGTGATCTCCGGCACACGGGGCAGCGGCGCCGTGTTCTTCTCCGGCTGCACGTTGCGGTGCGTGTTCTGCCAGAACCACGATATCTCCGCCGCCGGCTTCGGCAAGAGCGTCACCGTGGCGCGGCTGCGCCAGATCTTCCGGGACCTGGTGACCCGGGGTGCCCACAACATCAATCTGGTGACCCCCACCCATTTCACCCCCTGGATCCTGGAGGCGCTGGAGGAGGACGTGGGTGTGCCGGTGGTGTGGAACTGCGGCGGCTATGAGCGCGTGGAGACGCTGCGCTCGCTGGAGGGCAAGGTGGACGTCTACCTGCCGGACCTGAAGTACGCCGACAGCGCCCTGAGCGCCTCGCTTTCCGCCGCACCGGACTATTTTGAGGTGGCCACCGCCGCCATAGAGGAGATGTTTCGCCAGACCGGCCCCTACGTGGTGGAGGACGGCCTGCTGCGCCGTGGCGTGGTGATCCGCCACCTGGTGCTGCCGGGCCGGCTGGAGAATACGAGGCGCTGCATCGACTGGGTGGCCCGGACCTTCCGGCCCGGGGACGTGCTGTTTTCCCTCATGAGCCAGTACACGCCCCAGCCCGGGGCCCAAGGTCTGCTGGCTCGCCACGTGACGCGGAGCGAGTACGCCGCCGCGGTGGAGTATATGCGCAACTGCGGCATCACCGAGGGCTTTTGTCAGGAGCGGACCTCCGCCCGGGCCGAGTACACCCCGCCCTTCGACCTGACGGGTGTTTAAACAGGGAGAAAGGCCGGAATATTCCATACAGATGGGGGATTATTCCCAGTTTTATCCGTAAAAATGTTGTGCATTTCCGTTGCTTTTCCCGCCGGAATGTGGTAGGGTAAAGACATAGTAAGCAGCGCTTCGGCGCGCAACACGTGAGATCAAGGAGGAATTCACTATGAGCTATCCGACGACCGGCCATGAGGTCTATGTGAGCCTGAACCTGTCCAACACCATGCTGACCGGCATCGGCGACGGCACTGTCACCCGTGAGACCGTCAGCGCCGACTATCTCAAGCGCCTGTTCAGTGAATACGGCGTCATCGTGTCCGGCAAGCCCAGTCAGCGGGCACTGCTGGAGCGCATCAACGAAACCTACGGCTTCGGCTGGGAAATCCCCGAGAAGCTGAGCCTGTTCCAGCTGAGCGAGGAGCACCGCCGTCTAGTGGTGATCCAGGTCCAGGGCCTGGCCCGCAAGGAGGGCTCCCTGCTCCCCGAATACACCGAGGAGGAGCTGGACGAGGCCACCTTCACCTTCGTCAAGTACTATGTCCAGTCCGTCCACTATGATGACCTGGTGGCGGAGAACAAGAAGCTGCGCTTCGACCTGGAGCAGGAGATCGCCTGGCGCAACCGCACCGACAGCTGACCCCGGTCCAACCGACAAGAAGAGAGGGCGTTTCCGAAAACGTCCTCTCTTTTTTTGACAGGCCTGCGGCCAGGCAGAAACAGCGGAGGCTTTTTGCGAGATGAGCACAAATGGGAAAAAAGGGAAAAAGCAGGGGGTCGCGGTGCTGATACAGCTGGCGCTGCTGCTTCTGCTGTGCGCCTGCGGCGACCGCGGCGCTGCCGGCTATCGGCAGATCACCCAGGACGAGGCGCTGCAGATGATGGAGGAGCAGACCGGCTATCTCATCGTGGACGTCAGGAGGCCGGATGAATTCGCCCGGCGGCATATCCCCGGCGCCATCAACGTCCCCGACGAGACCATCGGCAGTGAGATGCCGGAGGCCCTGCCGGACAGGGAGCAGGTCCTGCTCCTGTATTGCCGCAGCGGCAACCGCAGCAAGCAGGCCGCCCGGAAGCTGGCGGACATGGGATATACCAACGTCTATGAGTTTGGCGGCATCAACACGTGGCCGGGGGAGACCGTGGCGGAGCCGGAGGAAGCCGCGCCCGACCCGAACGACGAACCCGCCCCGGATGAGGATTCCCCGGCGGAGCCCTCGGAAGCGGCTCTCGACTACCTGGTGCTGGTGGACAAAAATCACCCCCTGCCGGAGGGCTGGGAGGACGAGATCCGGCTGGAGCGGTTCACCAACGCCGTGGGGGACGAGGTCCGGGTGGAGAAGACGGCATATGAGGCGTATCTGGGGCTGAAGGAGGACCTCGCCGGCCAGGGCGTGTACGTGGACCTGGATTCCGCCTTCCGGAGCGTGGCGGAGCAGCAGGCGATGCTGGAGGACTTCACGGCCCGGTACGGCGAAGCGTATGCCGGGACCTACGTGGCCCAGCCCGGCACCTCCGAGCATCACACGGGCCTGGCCCTGGACCTCTTCCTCATCGTGGACGGTCGGATCGTCTACGAAAACGAGGATCTGATGCGATATCCGGAGATCTGGGCGAGGATCCACGCCCTGCTCCCCGACTGCGGGTTCATCCTGCGCTACCCGGGCGGCAACGGATACCCCTATGAGCCGTGGCACATCCGCTACGTAGGCCCGGACGCCGCCAGGGAGATGGCGGAGCGGGGACTCACTCTGGAGGAATATCTGGCCGCCTCGCCGTAAGGAGAGTTCTGCCCCGGACAAATAAAGAGCGCTTCCCGATGGAGGAAGCGCTCTTCTTGTTTATTTGATCCGCAGCTGCCGCATCCGCTCCCGGGCGGCGGAGACGTACCAGGTGTCGCCGCCGTGGGCCAGGACGTATTCCAGATGCCTGGCGGATTCCTCTGCATTGCCCTCCTGGCGGCTGACCCAGGCCAGGGCGTAGTGGTCGGCCACCCGGCTGCGGGGCGTGGTGTCGGTCTGGAGCTCCGTCTCGAAGAAGACCCGGGCCCCGTCGAAATTTCCCCGTGCCATGTTCAGCAGCATGGCCTGCTTGCGGTAGTGGGATACCGTCTGAGCCCGTTGGGGCGTTTTCTCCGGCGCGGCGGCCAGATCGGCCTGATACTGGGCCAGCAGCGTTTCTGCCGTGTCCAGATCCCCCAGCATCCGGTGGCACACCGCCATGTTGTTGTCATAGACCAGCCGCAGCGCCGCGCCTCCCCGCCCCTTGGGGAAGGCGGGTAGATCCCGCAGCAGCTCCAGCGCCTTCCGGGGATGGCCCAGCTCGATGTAGCCGGCAGAGAGATTCAGCTTCACCGGCAGGACTGTCTTGCGCCGGGCCCGACCCAGCAGCTTCTCGTACTCGGCCACGTATTCCTTCACCTGGCACTCGTTCAGCAGGGCCATGACCTTGTTGAGCCGCTTCACCGCCAGCCACTGGAAGAAAAAGACACAGGCAACGATCCAGAGGAAGGCCAGCAGAGAGGGGAGAAAGATGTTCTCATCCCGCAGGGTGGGCGGCAGCACAATGGCCAGCGCGCCGGCCAGGGACAGCAAAAACGCGACAGCATTCAAATCGCGGTACAGTTTCACGAAAACTCACTCCTTTTTGATGAAAAACTCACACCACCCGGTAGTCGCCCCGGGCGGCCTTGTCCAGCCGGTCTGCCTCCTCGGTGCCCATGGCCTCCAGCAGAGCGCCGATGATTTGGTTGGACACCAGGAAGCCCCGGGGCGTCAGACGCCAGCCATCTTCCGTGGCTTCCGCCAGACCGTGGGCGGCATAGGTCTGGAACAGGGATTCCATGGGAGCGAAGGAACGGCGGTAGCGGTACTCCACCTCCCGGCGGCTGATGCCCTCCACCGTCCGCAGCGACAGCATGATGTACTCCTGCTCCCGCTCCATGGGAGGGATCTCCGAGGACTCGGACAGCCGGAGGTCTCCGGCGATGTAGCGGTCCAGATCCCGCTCATAGGCGTAGCGGACGCCGCCCCAGTCGGAGTGGGCGCCGGGCCCGAAGCCGGCGTACTCGGCCATGCGCCAGTACTTGAGGTTGTGGCGGGAGGCACGGCCCGGCCTGGCGAAGTTGGAGATCTCGTACTGCTCATAGCCGTTTTGGCCCAGAAAATCCACCGCCCAGAGGTACATATCCGCCTGCAGATCGTCGTCCGGCAGGGGCAGGGATTCCCGGCGCTGATAGAGGGGCGTGCCCGGCTCCAGCTTGAGCCCGTAGGCGCTGATATGCTCCGGAGCCAGGGATACGGCGTCCGCCAGTGTCTGCCGCCAGATCTCCATGGTCTGGCCCGGCAGGCCGTAGATCAGATCCACGCTGAAATTGTCAAACCCCGCCCGGCGGATGGCCTCCGCCGCGCTTTTCACCTGCTCCCAGGTGTGGATGCGGCCGATCTGCCGCAAAATGGCGTCGTCGGAGGACTGGACGCCCAGGGAGATCCGGTTGAAGCCGGTCCGGCGCAGCTTGCGGAGGACCCGCCAGTCCCCGGCGCTGTCCGGGTTGGCCTCCAGGGTGATCTCGGCGTCGGGGGCGAGATGGTAGCGTTTTTTCACCGTCTGCAGCAGCCGGGTCAGCCGCCCCGCGCCCAGATAGCTGGGAGTGCCGCCGCCCAGATACACGGTGTCCACCCGGTGGCGGTCGGCCTGGGGCGACACCTCCTCCAGATGGCGGCAGAGGGCGGCCACATAGGCGTCCATCTTCTCCTCGCTGCGGGGCAGGGAGTAGAAGTCGCAGTAGGCACACTTGGCGGCGCAGAAGGGGATGTGGAGATAGAGGCCCAGAGGGGGCTGTTCTTTTCTGCGGGAGAACATCTCAACCCTCCTGTTTCGGCGGCAGGATGGTCACCGCGTCATAGGGGCAGTTGACCTTGCAGGAGCGGCAGCCGATGCACAGCTCCGGATCCACCTCATAGAAGCCGTCCTCGCGCTGGGGGATGCAGTTCATGATGCAGAACATGGCGCAGTAGCCGCAGCCGGTGCAGCTCACCGGATCGATGACGGCCAACGCCCGGGCCTTTCGGCCAAAGGGATGGGCGGAATCAGACATAACAATCATCCTTCTCTTGGATTCATCCTATTAGTATAGCCGTTTTACCGCTGTTTGGCAAGGCGGCGCATTTTTTTTCCAAAGCCGGGAAACCTATGGGCGAAAGGATGTGATCCCATGGATATGTCGCCCCGGGAGTATCAGGCGTATATCAAGAAAAAGCAGGACCCGTCGCCGCTGGTGAAGAACGTGGTCATCGCCTTTGTGGTGGGCGGCGCCATCTGCGTCATCGGCCAGCTGCTGACCAACGGCTTCAAGAGCATGGGCCTGGATACCGAGGACGCCGGCACCGCCACGTCCATATCGCTGGTGTTTCTCTCGGCGGTGCTGACGGCCCTGGGCCTCTATCACCGGCTGGCCCGGTTCGCCGGCGCCGGCACGCTGGTGCCCATCACCGGCTTTGCCAACTCCGTGGTGTCCCCGGCCATCGACTACCGGGCCGAGGGCGTCATCACCGGCACCGCCATCAAGATGTTCACCATTGCCGGCCCGGTGATCGTGTTCGGCACGGCGGCCAGCGCCCTGTACGGGCTGATCCTGTGGCTCAGCCAGAAACTATAAAAAAACGGGAGGGAACATTCCCTCCCGTTTTTACCTGTCACATATCCAGTGTTTTCAGATCCGCCTCGTCCACCTTCCGCAGCTCCCGTTTGTTCATCATGTCGTACATACAGGGCACCACGAACAGCGTCATCAGCGTGGCGTACAGCAGGCCTCCGATGCACACCAGGGCCACCGGCTGCATCAGCGCCGTGCCGGCGTTCCGGGCCAGGGCCATGACGATGAGGCCCAGGATGGTGGTCAGCGACGTCATCAGGATAGGCCGCATGCGGGTCACGCCGGCGTCCACGATGGCCTCCCGCCGCTCCATGCCCGCCAGCCGCTGCTGATTGATGTAGTCCACCAGCACGATGCCGTTGTTGACGATGATGCCCACCAGCATCACGAAGCCGATCAGGGAGATGACGCTGACCTCGATGCCGGAGATCAGCAGGGCCAGGAAACCGCCGGTAAAGGCCAGCGGGATGGTGAACATGACGATAAACGGCGACTTGAGAGACTGGAACTGGGCCACCATGATGAAGTACACCAGCAGGATGCCCAGCAGCATCATGAGCAGCAGCTGCTGCATGGCCTCCATGATGGCCTCGTTCTCGCCGTCAAAGGACACGGTCACCGTGTCCGGCAGCTCCAGATCACCCACCGCCTGCTGTACGGCGGCGGTGAGGCGGGTGATGTTGTAATCCGGGGCCACGTCGGCGCTGACGGAGAGATACCGCCGCTGCTGATCCCGCTGGATGGTGTTGAGACTGACCGTCTCTTCCACCGTGGCCACCTCGCCCAGCCGGAAGCTCCTGTCCTGACCGCCCTCGCCGGAGAGCCCGGCGAAGGAGGACAGATCCTCCCCTGCGGAGGGCATGGCGCCGCTCATCGCGCCGCCCATGCTGCCCATGGAGCCGCTCATGGCGGACATCATGGAGGACATGGAGCCCATGGAGGCGGAGCTGTCCGGGTCGATGACCAGATCCAGGAGCTTCTCCCGGGTCAGGCGGCTGTCCTCGGCGCTCTCGATGACCACGTCCATGCTGGTGTCGTCCAGCGTCATGCCGGCCTTGGTGGCCGAATCGGTGAGGGCGGCGGTGATCTGCAGGTAGATCTGGGCCACTGTCATGCCCTTTTTCATGGCGGCGGTCCGGTCGATGGACACGTGGAGGGCCGGAGCGGCCTCCTCCAGTCCGTCGGACACGTTGACCGTGCCCGGCACGGCCTCCATCCGCTGGGCCAGGGTTTTGGCGGCGGCCTGGAGGTCCTCCATGTCGTCGCCGTAGACCTTAATGGAGATGCCGGAGCCGGTGAGCATATCCATGGTCATCACCGGCGAGGCGGTGACCTGGCAGGGGAGATCGGCGCACAGGGCCTCGATCTGCCGGCCGGCCTCCATGCCGAACTCACCCTCCGGCAGGGTGATATACAGTGTCACGTCGTTTTCGCCGCCGCGCTGGCGCATCATGGTCAGGCTGCTGCCGGCGTTGGTCATCATGGCGCCCACGGTGTCCACGGTGTCCACCGTCATGGCCCGCCGGGCCACCTCGTCCGCCAGCTCCACCGCCTCCTCCCGGCTGCAGTGATCCGGCATGGTGATGGTAATGTTCAGGTTGTTCATGTCCGTCTCGGGCATGAAGGTGTAGCCCCGTGCCAGGGCGCCCCAGGCGGAGCCCACCAGCAGCACCAGCGCCAGACCCAGCACCGCGGCCTTGTGGTCCAGGGACCAGATCAGGGCCCGGCGGTAGGCGGGATAGATCCGGTCCAGAAGGCCGGCCTTGGCGGGCCTTTCCCGGCGCAGCAGGCCGGAGGCCATGGCCGGTACCAGCGTCAGCGCCACCAGAAGGCTGGCCATCAGGGAGTAGCCCATGGTCAGCGCCAGGTCGGTAAAGAGCTGTTTGGTGATGCCCTCCACGAACACGATGGGCAGAAAGACGCACACGGTGGTCAGGGTGGAGGCCACGATAGCCCCCAGCACCTGCTGGGCACCGGATACGGCGGCCTGGATCACGGTGGCGCCCTTGGCCCGCAGGCGGTAGATGTTCTCGATGACCACCACCGAGTTGTCCACCAGCATGCCCACCGACACGGCCAGACCGCTCAGGGAGATCATGTTGATGGTGACGCCGGTGAAATACATCAGCACCACCGCGAAGATCACGCTGGTGGGGATGGAGAGCAGGGTGATGAGGGTGGGCCGCCAGTCCCGCAGGAAGAGGAACAGCACCACCACGGAGAACAGGGCGCCCCACAGCAGGGACGACAGGATGGACCGGACGATCAGATGGATGTAGTCGCCCTGATCCATCAGCGGCTCGAAGTGGAGGCCGGGATAGTCCTTCTCCAGCTGGGCAAACCGCCCGGCGATGTTATCGGACACCTGGGCCGTGGCGAAATTGGACTGCTTGGTGAAGGTGGCGATGACGCCGTGGTCGCCGTTGACCTTGGTGTAGATCTGGTCGGAGTCGTCGGTGACGAACACATCCGCCACGTTCTTGAGATAGATGGGCTCCACGCCGTCGATGCCCAGGTCGAACAGCAGGAGATTCTCCAGCTGATCCCGGCTCTCGAACTCGTCGCCCACCGAGACCATGTACTGCACCCCTTCATCATCCCGGATGTAGCCGGCGGGCATGGAGAAATTCTGGGCGGTGAGGATGGCGGAGATGGTGTTGATGCCCAGCATGCCGCCCACGTTAGACTGCTCCGCCACCTTGCTGCGGTAGTCCTCCACGGTAGCCAGGCCCTGCTCGATCTGAGCCAGAGCCTGGGTGATCTGGACGGTGCCGGCGGTCATCTGGCCCAGGGCGTCCAGTCCGGAGAGGACGCCGCCGGTGACCTGCTGGGAGAGGGCGGCGATGGTGGAATCCTCCGTCAGACTCTGGATGGAGGCATCCACCTGGTCCAGGGACTGCTGCAGCTCGGCCAGCTGCTGCTGGAGATCCTCGGGCGTGGCGCCCAGGGCGGCCAGCTGGGTCTCGATGGTCTGGCGCCGGGCGGTGAGCTCTGTCTCCTGCTGCCGCAGGTCGGCCAGCTCCGCCTCCTGCTCCTCGGTGGGCTCTGTGCTGGCCTCCAGCACGGCGATCCGGGCCCGGACGGACAGCAGCTGCCCGTCCACCTGGGCCAGCTCATCGGACAGGGACCGCAGCTTCTCCTGCCGTTCCGCCAGGTCCCGGCGCTGCTGCTGCAGGGTGGCGAGGCCCTTCTGCACAGTGCCCAGGGCGTTCTCCACGGCGCCGCCGATGGCGGACTGCTGGGCGTTGGCGATAGCGTCGCGGGCGGCCTCGATCTGGGCGCGGGCGTCCTTCAGCTGGCCCTCGGCGTCGTCCAGCTGCTTGTTGATGGCCTGGGCCAGCGTGGCGCTGAGCAGATCCAGCTTCTTCTGGCTCAAGACCACGTGGGCCTGGGTGGTGACGGTGCCGCTGACCTCCACGCTGGCCACGCCGGAGATGCCCTCCAGCTTGCCGGTCAGGGTGTCGGCCACGAATTCGCTCAGATCCCGGATGTCCTTGCCCTCATAGGCCACGGCGGCCACCTCCACCGGCAGCATGGAGGGGTTGATCTTCAGCACATAGGGGGTGGCCACGGAATCGTCCCACTGGCCCCGCAGCAGCTCGATCTTCTGCTGGATATCCACGCTGACGGTGTCCATGTTGATGCCGTTCTCAAACTCCAGCACCACCAGAGACAGACTGTTCTGGCTGGTGGAGGTGACGGTTTTGATCCGGTCCAGGGTGGCCATGGACTGCTCCATGGGACGGGTGATCCCGGCCTCCACCGATTCGGGGCTGGCGCCGGGATCGGCGGTGACGATGATCACATAGGGAAAGTCCATATTGGGGATCAGGTCGGGGGTCATCTTCAGATAGGCCACCACACCCAGCACCAGAATGGCCAGCACGGCCACGAATATGGTCAGCGGTTTTTTGACGCTGAAACTCGGCATAGGGTACGCTCCTTTTTTCACGGGAAAACGCGGCGTCTGCCGCGGTGGGTCGCAATGATTAAAAAGTGTACCACGCCGGGGGACCGAAAGCAAGCCGGGACAGGGATTGTTCACGAAAATGTTATAAAAAAACATCGGCCGCCCGATTCGGACGGCCGATGTATGAGGAAAAAGTTTACTTTTCGTCGGGATGATCCACGGTATACATGTGGTCCAGCATGCGAACCACCATGTTGCTGTAGCCCCACTCGTTGTCGTACCAGGCGATCAGCTTAACGAAGTCGTGATCCAGCATGATGCCGGCGGTCTCATCGAAAATGCAGGGGCAGTTGTTGCCGATCAGGTCGGTGGACACCACCTGGTCGGTGGTATAGGCGATGATGTCCTTCATGTAGGTCTCGGAGGCGTGGCGGATGGCGTAGCAGATCTCGGCATAGGTGGTGGTGCGGCTGAGACGGGCGGTCAGGTCCACCACAGACACGTCCGCCGTGGGGACACGGAAAGACATGCCGGTCATCTTGCCCTTCAGGGAGGGGATCACGCGGCCCACGGCCTTGGCGGCGCCGGTGGAGGAGGGAATGATGTTGTTGAGGATGGAGCGGCCGGTACGCCAGTCGCTGCCGCCGCGGGAGTCGACAGCCTTCTGCTTGGCGGTGGAGGCGTGGATGGTGGACATCAGGGACTGCTCGATGCCGAACTCATCGTGGACGACCTTGGCCAGAGGAGCCAGGCAGTTGGTGGTGCAGCTGGCGTTGGAGACCACGTCCATGTCGGGCTGATACAGCTCGTGGTTGACGCCGTAGACGAAGGTGGGGGTCACCTCATCCTTGGCGGGAGCGGTGATGATGACCTTCTTGGCGCCGCCCTTGAAGTGGCGCATGGCCTTCTCCATGGTGGTGAAGGCGCCGGTGGACTCGATGATGTACTCAGCGCCGCAGGTGTGCCAGGGGATCATGACGGCGTCGCTCTCGCTGAAGACCTTGATCTTGTGGCCGTTGATCACCAGATAGCCGTCCTGGTGCTCCACGGTGCCGTTGAAGTTGCGGAAAACGGAGTCATACTTGATGAGATACACCATGTAGGGCAGATCCGCCTTGCGGAGGTTGATGCCGCAGATCTCATACTTTTCCGGTTGTGCGGACAGAATGCGCAGGATGACGCGGCCGATACGGCCAAAACCATTGATGCCGATTTTGATTGCCATGAGATGTTCCCCTTCCTTATGTTCCGCCCTTTGGGCGGCTTTTTTGTTCCAAATTCATTATAGCATGAAAAAATCTCCTGTCTGCCCCTTTTGCCGAAAATTTTATACAAAAAACGCAAATTTTTCTTGTGAGAAATAATCATTTATAACAGTTTTGCACAAAATATTCCCCAAACATTCCATACGTTTGAAATCACTCCCACAAGTTTCTCCGCCAAGAGAAAAGCCCCTCGCCGGTGAGGCGAGGGGCTGAAGATGCGGGGTCAATCGATGGAGCGGGCGAAGGTGACGCCGCTCTTCTGCATGTGCACGTCCAGCTTGACCCGGTCGGAGCGGATATAGCTGCAGGTGTACTCATAGATGCGGCCGTCCTCGGTGCGGGTCCGGCGCTGGTGGTAGAAGGCGCAGGCGCCCTCCCGGGTACCCAGCAGGCTGGCCCGGGGTGCGTCCAGCACCACGGCCTCATAGGTCTCCTCGGCGGAGGCGGGCGTGATGCCCACGTGGTAGAGCAGGCTGTAGAAGCTGTGGGTCTGCACCATCTCCCGGGTCAGGTTGGGGTAGATGTACTGGGGATAATAGCTGGTCTCCAGGATCAGGGGCCGGCCGTCCACGTTGCGGATGCGGGTGAAGCGGTAGACGCTGGTGCCATCCTGCAGGTCCATCTTCTTGCAGATGTCGGCGTCAGGCTGGATCACGCCGAAATCCACCAGGGTGGAGGAGGGGTATTTGCCCATGGAGGAGACCTCCGTGGTAAAGGAATAGCGGACGCCCCGGTGGTTGGTGTTGGGGTCGGCCACGAAGGTGCCCTTGCCCCGTTTGCGGACCACAAGCCCCTCGTCCTCCAGCTCGCCGATGGCCTGGCGCACGGTGTTGCGGCTGATATCCAGCGCCCGGCACAGCTCCGACTCGGAGGGCAGCAGCTCGCCGGTCCGGAGGGCGCCGGAGGAGATATGGTGCTTGATGATCCCCACCAGCTGGGTATACAGGGGGATGTCGCTGTCAAGACTGAGTTTGCTGTCCAGGATCTGATGTTGTGACATGATGGAGGGATTCCTTTCCTCTGCCCGAGGGAGGCATATGTAATCGGGAAGCCGGAGACCGGCTGTGCGGCGTGGGGATGGAAATAGCGCCGCCCCGGACAGGGCGGCGTCATTTCCGGAACAAAAAAGAAGGAAAACTGGAAAAGAAAGCTTATTTGTGGTCGACAGCGTACATGTGCTCGATGAGGCACAGGATCTTGTCGGAATAGCCGATCTCGTTGTCGTACCAGGAGACCACCTTCACGAAGGTATCGGTCAGCGCGATGCCGGCCTTGGCGTCGAAGATGGAGGTCCGGGGATCGCCCAGGAAGTCGGAGGAGACCAGGGGCTCGTCGGTGTAGCCCAGGATGCCCTTGAGCTCGCCCTCGGCGGCGGCCTTCATGGCCTGGCAGATCTCGTCATAGGTGGCGGGCTTGGCCAGGTTCACCGTCAGATCCACCACGGACACGTCCAGGGTGGGCACGCGGTAGGACATACCGGTCAGCTTGCCGTTCAGAGCGGGGATCACCTTGCCCACGGCCTTGGCGGCGCCGGTGGAGGAGGGGATGATGTTGCCGGCAGCGGCACGGCCGCCGCGCCAATCCTTCAGGGACACGCCGTCCACGGTCTTCTGGGTGGCGGTGGTGGCATGCACGGTGGCCATCAGACCGTCCTTGATGCCGAAGTTGTCGTTCAGCACCTTGGCGATGGGGGCCAGGCAGTTGGTGGTGCAGCTGGCGTTGGAGACAAAGGTCATATCAGAGGTGTAGGTGTCCTGGTTCACGCCCACCACGAACATGGGGGTGTCGTCCTTGGAGGGGGCGGACATGACCACGTGCTTGGCGCCGGCGTCAATGTGGCCCTGGGCCTTCTCCTTGGTCAGGAACAGGCCGGTGGACTCGATGACGTACTCCGCGCCGGTCTTGCCCCAGGGCAGGTTGGCGGGGTCGCGCTCGGCGTACACGGGGATGCTCCTGCCGTTGACGATGATGGCGGTCTCGGTGGCGCTGACGTCGGCGTCGAACTTGCCGTGCATGGTGTCGTACTTCAGCATATAGGCCAGATAGTCGGCCGGGCACAGATCGTTGATGCCCACGATCTCGATGTCGGGGTGATGCATGCTCTCGCGCAGGACCATGCGGCCGATGCGGCCAAATCCGTTGATACCAATTTTAATGCTCATAGCTAACAACCTCTCTGATGGAATATATCAAATGTATGGTACGTTTAGTATTATATGCAAAAATCCCGAAAATGCAACCCTTTTTTCAAAAAAATTTCCGCCGGTCCAAAATGCGACATCATTCTTGTTTTTCCGTTCCGACTCTGCTATAGTGAGAGGCGAGGCACACGAGCTGGCGGGATTTACCGGGGTTATTCTCCGGCCGGCCCGCCAAGTTAAGAGAGAGGAGGGCCGCCATGAACGAGAACGAAAATCTGGAGCTGCTGTGTCAGATCCTGAAAAGTGTATCGGAGCAGATGCGCGGCTCCCTGGGCAACATCCACATGGCCCTGGGGCGGCTGATGCCGGCGGAGGACGAGGCGACCGGGAGCGACGACCGGACCCGGAGCGCGGAGATCCTGAGCCAGAGCTATCACCGGCTGCTGCGGGTGATCGGGAACCTGTCCGAGGCAACTCTTTTGACGCGGGAGAAGCCGCTGCCCGTGTGGGACACGGAGCTGGTATCCTGGCTGGAGGACCTGTGCGGCCAGGCACGGCCCCTGGTGGAGGAGATGGGCCTGACGCTGATCTTCCGCTGCGAGAAGACCAGCCATGTGGCCGCGGTGAACACCGCCTATCTGGAGCGACTTTTCTGGAACCTGCTGTCCAACGCCATCAAATTCACCGCACCGGGCGGAATGGTGACGGTGGAGCTGAGCGTCCGCGGCGGCCAGGTGCTGCTGTCGGTGTCCGATACCGGCTGCGGCATCTCTCAGGATCGGATGGCCACCGTCTATGAGCGGTATCTGCACCCGGAGCAGAAGGATCCCCAGCCCTACGGTCTGGGCCTGGGACTGCCCCTGTGCCGGAAGATCGCGGAGCTCCACGGCGGTCGCTTTCTGCTGACCTCCCGGGAGGGAGAGGGCACCACGGCGACGGTGGCCCTGCCGGATGAGCGGCTGGGGAACGGCGCGATGGAGGAGCTGCCGCCCGATTATTACGGCGGCTTCCAGAACATCATGGTGGAGCTGAGCGACGCCCTGCCCTACCGTGCCTTCACCCGAAAAAACCTGGACGACTGACCGATGGCCCCGGCTTTTGCCGGGGCCGTGACACATACAGGTTCTCCACCTTTTGGAAAAAATATACATGAGGAAGAAACAATGAGCGAGAAAAGAGTGCTGGTGGCCATGTCCGGCGGGGTGGACAGCTCCGCGGCGGCCCTGCTGCTCCGGCAGCAGGGCTACGAATGTGACGGCGCCATGCTGAAGCTGCTGCCCAATGAGGGCGGCAAGTGCTGCAGTATGGACGACGCGGCGGATGCCCGCAGTGTGGCCTACCGGCTGGGCATGAAATTCTATGTGTTCAACGCCACGGAGCAGTTCAAGCGTGACGTGGTGGACCGGTTCATCAGCGAATACTGTGCCGGCCGGACCCCCAACCCCTGTATCGACTGCAACCGCTGCCTGAAATTCGGCACTTTGCTGGAAAAGGCGTTGGTGTTGGGCTACGACTACCTTGCCACCGGCCACTACGCCCGGGTGGCCTATGACGAAGCGTCCGGCCGCTACCGGCTTTTGCGGGGCCGGGACCGCCGCAAGGATCAGAGCTACGTGCTCTATCAGATGACCCAGCGCCAGCTGGCCCATCTGCTGCTGCCGGTGGGGGAGTATGACAAGCCCGCCATCCGGGAGAATGCCCGGCAGGCCGGTCTGGCCAACGCCGACAAAACGGACAGTCAGGACATCTGCTTCGTGCCGGACGGTGACTATGTGGCCTTCCTGGAGCGCAGCGGCGTGGAATTGACGCCGGGAGACTTCGTGGACCGGGAGGGCAACGTGCTGGGCCGTCATCGGGGCCTGCCCTGCTACACCATGGGCCAGGGCAAGGGCCTGGGCATCAGCCTGGGCCGCCACGTGTACGTGGTGGGCAAGGACCCGGCGGCCAACACCGTCACCCTGGGTGACAATGCCGACCTGCTGCGGAATACTCTGACGGCCTGCCGGGCCAACTGGATCGCCGGGGAACCGCCGGCATCGCCCATCCGCTGCACGGCCAAGACCCGCTACAGCCAGATCGAGGCCCCCGCCACCGCGGAGCCCCTGCCGGAGGGGCGGCTGCGGGTGGTTTTTGACGAGCCCCAGCGGGCCATCACCGCCGGACAGGCGGTGGTGCTCTACGACGCCGACACAGTGCTGGGCGGCGGCACCATCGAATAACGCAGCAAAACGCCCGCGCCGTGTGGAAACGGCGCGGGCGTTTTTTTATCGCTGGCTGACGTATTGCTCATCCCCGAAGATGAGATCGTCGATATCGGGCAGCTGTTCCCGGCCCATAGGGATCCCCTCCTTTTGTCTGTACCGTCCATTCTATGCGCCGGAGGGAAGTCCCGTTGCCGGGAAGCGCCAAAAAGGGACAGGTTTGCACCTGTCCCTTTTTATATGGATCATTCAGGCCTTCAGCAGCGGCAGCGTGACGATAAACCGGGTGGAACGGCTGTCGCTCTCGCAGCGGATGGCGCCCTGGTGCTCCCGGGCGATGGACTGGGCGATGGACAACCCCAGGCCGAAGCCCTCCGGCCCGGATCGGGCGCTGTCGGCCCGGTAGAAGCGGTCGAAAAGATGGGCCACCACCTCCGGAGGGATGGGCTGGCCGCCGTTTTCCACGGTGAGCCGGGCATTTTTCTCCTCCGCCGCCAGGGTCAGGCGGATGGGCGTGTGCTCGGGGGCGTACTTGATGGCGTTGTCCAGCAGGATGCCCACCAGCTGGCGCAGCTTGTCAGCGTCGCCGCTGACGCGAAGCCCCTCGTCGATGCTGTACAGCAGCTCCCGCCCGGCCTCAAAGGCCACCGGCTCAAAGAGCAGGGCCGTGTCGGTGACCACGTCGCTCCAATCCAGGGGCGCGAACACCAGCTTGTGGCCGCCGTCGTCGGCCCGGGCCAGGGTCAGCATACTCTCCACCAGCTTTTTCATCCGCCGCGACTCGCTGCGGATATTGTCCACGTAGCTTTGCTCCTGCCCTTCCGCGCTCTGGGCCAGCAGATCGGCGGAGGACAGGATCACGGTCAGAGGCGTTTTCAGCTCGTGGGAGGCGTCGGAGAGGAACCGCTGCTGCTCCTGCCAGGCCCTCTCCACCGGCCGGGTGATGAGGCCGGAGAGAAGATAACTGAAGCCGAACAGCGCGGCGAAGGCCGCCAGCCCGATCAGCACAACGGTGCGGGTCAGGGTGCGGATGGTGCTGCGGTCCAGGGAGCTGTCGGTAAAGGCGATGCGCAGGGTAAAGGGCGTCCGCTCCCGCTGATAGCGCAGGTGGAAGTCATCCAGCTCCCCGGCGTCCTCCCGCCGTTCCAGGCATTCCCCCACGATCTCCGCCAGGATCTCCGCTTGGTCCCGGTCGGCCTGGTCGTCCCCGTCGTCGTCATCCATGTAGCGGCTCAGATCGAAGTTCCGGCTCTCGGTGACCACGGCGGCTCCGGTGGGATAGACCTCCACGGTGAGATAGGAGAAATTCCGCAGCTCCTGGGGGACGGCGTCGTCGGGCATGAGCTGCAGCACCTGCTGGAGCATCTGCCGGGACCGGCCCTCCAGGGAGGCCCGGGAGGACAGAAACACCGCCGCCAGCGCTAGGATCAGCACCGCCGCCACGGTGCCCATGGTGAGGGCCACCACCTTCCAGCGCAGCTTGCGGATCATGGCGTCACCTCCAGACAGTAGCCCACCATGCGGATGGTCTTGATGCGCACGGCGGAGTGGAGATGGGTCAGCTTTCGCCGCAGGAAAGAGATGTAGACCTCCACGTTGTTGTCCTCGGCGTCGGAGTCATAGCCCCAGACCTTCAGCAGCAGCTGCTCCTTGGTGACGATCTGGGTGCCGTTGCGCATGAGAAGCTCCATCAGGTCGTACTCCCGGCGGCTCAGCCGCACGGACCGCTCCTGACAGCTCAGCAAAAAGGTGCCGCTCTCCAGCCGGAGATCGCCGCAGGTCAGGGCATCGTCCAGCCGGACGTCGCCGCCGCCCCGGCGCAGCAGCAGCCGGATGCAGGCCAGCAGCTCCTGGGGCTCAAAGGGCTTGGTGAGATAGTAGTCGGCGCCGCTGTCCAGCCCGTGGACCTTGTCGGCCACGTCGCTGCGGGCCGTCAGCATCAGCACGGGCACGGTGTGTCCGCCGCCGCGTAGCTCCCGCAGCAGGGTGAAGCCGTCCATGCCCGGCAGCATGGCGTCCAGCAGTATGAGATCGTAAATGCCCGAGGAGGCGTTGTCCAGCCCGGACACGCCGTCATGGCACATGTCCGCCGTATAGCCCTGGCGCTTGAGAAGATCGGCCAGCGTCTGGGCCAGCCGCACCTCGTCCTCCACAATGAGAATCCGCATGGTCCGCCCCCTTATCCGCCGATGGGCCAGCCCACCAGCAAAGCCGGCAGATCGCCGCCCATCAGATAGATGGTGGGATCCTCATCCACGGTGACGAAATAGGCTTTCTCCGCCTCGTTATAGCCGCCTACGGACAGCGTCAGCTCCTTCTTGTCCAGCTCCAGCCGAAGGACCGCCTGGGGCGCGTCCAGTCCGCAGACCGCCGCCGCGCCGGAAGCCGGCGCATAGTCCACGCAGCGCAGGAGGGACATGTTCTCCAGCGCGCCAACCAGCTGCTGCACGTGGGCCTGTTCGGTGACGTTCTGGCCGCCCTGCATCCACTTGCCCCGGGAGAGGGTCAGCTGGTCGGACGCATCGCCCCGAATGATGGTCACCGTCTTGATGGTGTCCGCGGTCAGACCGGACAGATCCGGCAGCAGGGCCATGTCGTAGATACTGCGGCCCAGCTGGGCCATCACCCGCTCCGGCGCCACCCGGATCCGCTTCTCATCGTCGGTGGAGTTGCAGTAATAGCCGCTGCCGTCCTCGGTCTTGTTGCCCAGATAGTAGGTGACCTCCGAGCCGTCGCTCCGGCTGACGGTCAGATAACACCGGGAGCCCACCAGACCGTAGGCCTCGGGAGCTTCCGCCCCGGAGACGGGGGCCAGGGCATCCAGCTCCCGGGCGGTCTCCACCAACTGGTCCACATACTGGCCGTCCAGCGGGAAGGACACGTCGTCCACCCACTGCCAGGCGTCCTCATCGTTCCGGCGGAACCGGAGGGTCATGGACCCGTCGCTGCACAGGACGGACTGGGACTCCTCAGTGGCCACGGTGGGCACAGGTTCCTCCGGTTCTACCGGCTCCGGCGCCTTTTTGCCGCAGCCGCACAGCAGAACGGCCGCCGCCAGGGCGGCATAAACAATGTAGCGATATGTTCTCATAAGGATTCCTCTTCCACAGATATCATTCTATCTTTTCAGTATAGCAATTCCCGCCGGAAAAGGGAAGAAAAAAATGGAACAGGCGGAAAAACTTGTGATCTGCCGCCGTTTATGGTAGGATGGGGCAGAAAAGGAGGTGGACCCATGCCCACGTTGCTGCTGTTCAATATCGCCCCGCCCAAGCGGGCCAAGATGCAGGTGATCGCCCTGCGTTGCTCATGCCGGATGCAGGTGGTCCCGCCGGAGCGGCAAGGGGCGAAGCTGGAGGAGATCCTGTCCGGCGCGCCGGAGAGGACGGGAGAGCCCGCCTTCTCCGAGGAGCTGCTGGTGATGTCCGGACTGGGTGAGCGTCAGATGGACGTCCTGCTCACGGAGCTGCGCCGCCAGCGGATCCCCATCGCCCTCAAGGCGGTGGTGACACCTACCAACGCCGGCTGGACGGCGGCGGAGCTCTATACGGAGCTGTGCCGGGAGCGGGCGGCCTTCGCCGCGGGAAGGCAGGCCCACATATGATGGATTTTGCCGCCCGCGTGGCGTATGTGCTCTCCCGTGTGCCGGAGGGCAAGGCGGTGACCTACGGCCAGCTGGCCGCCCTGTGCGGCAAGCCCCTGTGCGCCCGGCTGGCAGGCACCGTGGTGGGCCAGGGGGTGTCCCCCTACGCCTGGAAGGTGGTGGGCGCCGGAGGACGGCTCACCGGTGCCGCAGCCTTTCTGGTGCCGGGGCTCCAGGCGGAAATGCTCCGCTCCGACGGGGTGTCCTTCCTGCCCCGGGGCCGGGTAGATCTGGCCAAGAGCGGCTGGGTCCCCACGCAGGAGGAGCTGGCGGCGCTGAGAGAGGCCTTCAAAGAGCGGGAAATATGAAAAAACGGGAACGGCTTTTCCGCCGTTCCCGTTTTGCGGTTTATTCCCGAGAATTACAGCGCCGCGGCGCCGATGATGCCGGCCTCGTTTCCCAGCCTGGCCTCCGCGATGACGGGGATGGCCCCCTCACGCTGACCGAAGCAGTGGGTGGCCACGTACTCCCGGATGGGTCCCAGGAGCCGCTCCCCCTGGCGGCTGATGCCGCCGCCCAGCAGGATCATCTCCGGGGCCAGGGCGTTCACCAGGTCGGTGAGGCCCGCCGCCACGTATTCGCAGTACCGGTCGATGACGGCCTGTGCCACGGCGTCGCCGCGGTCGGCGGCGTCGAAGACGGTGCGGCCGGTGATCTCCTCCGCCCGCACGGCGGCCAGCGCAGATTCCGGGTGGTTCCTGGCGGCCTGCCCCGTCTGGCGGATCAGGGCCGTGGCGGAGGCGTAGGCTTCCCAGCAGCCCCGGCGGCCGCAGGTGCAGGGCTCGCCGTCCAGCACCAGCACGGTGTGGCCCAGCTCGGCCCCGGCCGAGCGCATGCCCGCGTAGATCTTTCCGTCGATGATGATGCCGCCGCCCACCCCGGTACCCAGGGTAATGAGCACCATGTTCCGGTAGCCGATCGCCGCGCCGGCCACCGTCTCGGCCAGGGCGGCGCAGTTGGCGTCGTTGCTGAGCCGGGCGGGGATGCCGAAGCGCTCCGCCAGCATGGCGCACACGGGCACCTCGTGCCAGCCCAGGTTATAGGCCCGCACCACCACGCCCCGCTCTGAGTCGCAGGTGCCGGGGGAGCCCACGCCGATGGAGGCGCAGTCGGCGGCGGTGAGGCCCGCCTGGTCCAGGGCGGCCTGAACGGCGTCGCCCATGTCGCGGATGACGGCCTGAGGCGTCCGGCGGGCCAGGGTGGGTACGCTGATGCGGGCGATGATCTCGTGCTGCTCGTTGACGACGCCCACGGCGATGTTGGTGCCGCCCAGGTCGATGCCGATGCGATACATGCTGCGTACCTCCACGAAAACAGGATTAGAGATGGCTGACGAAGGAGGGGTTCACGCCCACCGTCCGCTCGGTCTCCGAGGACTCGATGCAGGCGAAGATGGTGCGCATGGTGGCCAGGGCATCCTGGCCGGACACCTCCGGCTCCCGGTCGTGGACCAGGGCGTCCACGAACTCGTCGATGACGCCGGAGCGGGAGCTCCCCGGGGCGATGGTGTAAGAGGTGGAGTTGCCGTCCAGCCCCCGGACGATGATGGGATACTCGTCGTCGTGATAGAGCAGCAGGTTGCCCTTGGTGCCGTAGAAGCAGGTGGAGTTGCAGTGGTGACCGTAGATGGTCCAGCTGGCGGCCATGGTGCCCATGGCGCCGCCGGACATCCGCAGGATGCACAGGGCATTGTCGTCCACGCTGATGAGGCTGCCCTCGTCGTCCTTCTTCTGGAGGGTCACCACCTTGGCGGTGGCCTCGATGACCTTCTGGTCCGTCAGATACTGGAGCAGATCGATCTTGTGAATGCCCAGATCGGACAGCACGCCCATGGCGGCCTTGTTCTTGTCGAAATACCAGGTGTCCTCCCGGTTGCTGTCCAGGGACCAGCCCTCGGGGCCGGCGTTGCCGATGACGGTGCGGAAGGTGATGATGTCGCCGATGATGCCGGCGTCCAACATCTCCTTGGCCCGGCGGTGGACCCGGTCAAAGCGCATGTTGTGATCCACCATCAGGTGCCGGTCGTTGCGCTCGGCGGCGGCCACCATGGACTCGCATTCGCCCAGGGAGATGGCCATGGGCTTCTCGCACAGTACGTGCTTGCCGGCGTAGAGGGCCGCCGTAGCGATCTCGGCGTGTGCCCGGTTCTCCACGCAGATGGAGACAGCGTCGATATCGGGGTTGTTCAGCAGCTGAAAATAGCTGTCATACACCGTGCCGCCGTACTGGGCGGCCACGGCTCTGGCCCGGTCGATGTTCTTGTCATAGTAGCCCACCAGCCGGGCATCGGGGTTGGTGGCGTATTCCGGCAGGTGGCGGACCTGGGCAATCTTGCCGCAGCCGATGATTCCGATCCTGATCATGGTCTCAATCCTCCCATTCGTTGCGCATTTCGCCCCGGGCTACCGTCAGGGCGCAGCCATAGCGCTCCATGTAGCAGACGGTGACGTTCTCCGGCAGGGCCAGCTTGCTGAGCTTCAGCAGCGGCCCGTGGCCGGTGAGCTTGAAGACGGCCTCCTTGGCGGTCCACAGCTCCCAGAACCGGCGCTCCATGTCGCCGCCCCGGAGGGCGTAGGCGAGTTCCTCCTGGCTGCAGACCCGGCGCATGAACTTCTCATCCACGTCCCGGACGGTCTCCACGTCCACGCCCACGGGCATCTCGTCCACGGCGCAGACCACGTAGGCGCCGGAGTGGCTGATGCTGACGTACAGCCCCGTGCCGGGCACGGTGGGCTTGCCGTCCTCATCGTATTGGAGGGGGACGTCCTGCATCGCGCAGCCCAGACGCGCGGCGAGCATCTCCCGGGCCAGATTCTCCCCGGCCACGGTGCGCAGCCGGTCGGCCTCGGAGCGCATGGCGGCGGCCCGCTGACGGCGCTCCTCACTCAGATAATCGGCGGCGGGCTTGCCGTCCTCCTGCAAAATATCGTACCAGCGCAGCTCCATCATGCCCACATCCTCCCACTTTAGTTGATTTATAGACAGTATAACACAACCGGCATAGGGTTTGCTACTGCTTTTTTCCGCATTTGCCGCATAAAATGGCACAGGACTTGCAATTTGTCAGAAAAAGCGATACACTAGCTTGTGTATGTCGAGGAGGGTAGAAGCATGGTTTCTATTGTCGAAGTGACCACGAAGGCGCAGCTGCGCCGGTTCGTGGATTATCCCAATCAGCTCTACAAGGACGTGCCCCAGTTTGTGCCCGCCACCTTTGATGACGATATGTCCGACTGGGATCCCAGGAAAAACCCCGCCTTCGCCTATTGTGACGCCCGCTGCTGGCTGGCGTACCGGGGCGATGAGATCGTGGGCCGCATCGGCGCCATTTTGAGCCGCAAGGCCAACGAGAAGTGGGGCACCAAGCGGATGCGCTTCACCCAGGTGGACTTCATCGACGATCCCGAGGTCTCCGCGGCCCTGTTCGGCACGGTGGAGAAGTGGGCCCTGGAGAAGGGCTGCAACGAGGTCCACGGCCCCCTGGGCTTTACCGACCTGGACCGGGAGGGCATGCTGGTGGAGGGCTTCGACCGCCGCAGCTGTTTCTTCACTTATTATAACCATCCCTACTATATCGAGCATCTGACCAACCTGGGCTACGGCAAAGACGTGGACTGGGTGGAGAACTACATCACCGTCCCCTACGACGAGAAGACCCTGAAGAGGTGGCAGCGACTCAGCGACTTCGTGCTCCGGCGGTATCACCTGCATATCTTCAACGCCAAGAGCCGCCTGGCCTATTTCCCCCTGCTGAAGAAGTTCTTCAAGCTGGTCAACGTGGCCTACTCCCCCCTGTACGGCACGGTGGAGCTGTCACCGGAGCAGATCAAGCGCTACTCCGGCAAGTTCGGCCCGCTGGTGAACCCCAAGCTGACCTGCTTCGTCATGGACGAGAACAACGAGATGGTGGCCCTGGGCGTGGGCGCGCCGTCCATCGCTTCCGCCCTGCAGAAGAGCCGGGGCCGCTACTTCCCCCTGGGCTGGGTGGATCTCTTGAAGTCCTTCATGAAGAACGACACCATCGACCTGCTGCTGATCGCCGTCCACCCCAAGTATCAGGGCAAGGGCGTCAATGCCGCCGTCATCAACAAGGTGCTGCGGGGCTGCGTGGAGATGGGCATCACCCACGCCGAGACCGGCCCCATGCTGGAGACCAACGAGAAGGTCCAGGATCAGTGGAAGGACGTCCCTCTGGAGCAGCACAAGCGCCGCCGCTGCTTCATCAAGCGCATCGCCGAGTAAAAAATCAAAGGCATCACAGTAAAAGGACAGGCTGCGGCCTGTCCTTTTTTCTTGCATTTGCCGCCGTTTCTGATATGATACTACCAGACGAAAATAAGGAGCAGACGCGATGAACATCTACCTGCAGGGACTGACCATGGGCCTGGCCTACGTGGCGCCCATCGGATTGCAGAACCTCTTTGTCATCAACACGGCCCTGACCCAGAAGCGGAGCCGGGCCTATCTGACGGCGCTGATCGTCATCTTCTTCGACGTGACGTTGGGCCTGGCCTGTTTCCTGGGCGCCGGGGCGCTGATGCAGGCCCTGCCCTGGCTCCAGAAGGTGATCCTGGCGGCGGGCAGCGCTATCGTCATCTATATCGGGATCGGACTCCTCCGCGCCAAGGCCAGCCTTCAGGGGGGAAAAGACGTGGACGTGCCGCTGTGGAAGGCGGCGGTCACCGCCTGTGTGGTGACCTGGTTCAACCCCCAGGCCCTCATCGACGGCACCATGATGCTGGGCGCCTTCCGGGCCAGCCTGCCGGAGGGGACGGACCCCTGGTTCATCGGAGGCTTCGCCTCGGCGTCGGTGCTGTGGTTTTTGGGCATCACCACGGTGATCTCCCTGCTGGGCGCCCGGTTCAACGAGAAGGTGCTGACGGTGATCAACAGGATCTGCGGCGTGGTGATCATCTTCTACGGCTGCAAGCTGCTCTGTAACTTCGCCCAACTGATGGGCTGGCTGTGAGGTGTCGAGACATGGAACAGAACTACAAGCTGACCCTGGCCTACGACGGCACCCGGTTCTACGGCTGGGAGCGCCAGCCGGGCCGGGACACCATCCAGGGCAAGCTGGAGAGCGTGCTGACGGAGCTGACCGGCAAGCCGGCGGACGTGATCGGCGCCGGCCGCACCGACGCCGGGGTCCACGCCCGGGCCATGACCGCCAGCGTGGTGCTGGACACCGACAAGACCCCGGAGGAGATCCGGGACTATCTGAACCGCTACCTGCCCGACGCCATCGCCGTCCGGGAGGTGAAGCCCTGTTCACTTCGCTTCCACGCCCGATACAACGCCCTGGGCAAGACCTACCGTTACACCTGCTTCGACGGCCCCGTCAAGCCGGTGTTCGACCGGCGGTATGTGACCATGCTGGACTATGTGCCCAACGTGGAGCGGATGCGGCAGGCGGCGGAATATCTCCGGGGGGAGCACGACTTCGCCAGCTTCTGCGGCAATCCGTATATGAAAAAATCCACCGTCCGCACGGTGGACACCATCCAGATCGAGCGCCGGCGGGACCGGGTGATCTTCACCTTCCACGGCACCGGTTTTTTGCAGAACATGGTGCGCATCCTGGTGGGCACGCTGCTGGAGGTGGGACGGGGCTACTGGGAGCCGGAGCACGTTTCGGAGATCCTGGCGGCAAAGGATCGGAAGCTGGCCGGCCCCACGGCGCCGCCGGAGGGCCTGTGCCTGATGAAAGTGGACTATTAAAAAAGAAGGACCGCTGCCTTACCGGGCAGCGGTCCTTTTGTCACATGTTCTTGATATCCTCCAGCAGATCGTCCAGAGACACGTCACCGGGCGCGGCGTCATCCGCCGGCGGCTCCTGCGGATCGGCGTCCGCCGGTACCGGCGGTGCGTCGGGGACGGCCTCCGGGGCTTCCTGAACGGGAAGGGCCCGCTCCGCCGGGGCGTCCGGTTCCTTTGGCGCGGGGGGCTGGGCCGGAGGAGGGGTTGTTTTCCGCCTGCCCGGGCGGCGTCCCAGCAGGAGGCCCAGGAGCCCGGCCAGCAGAAGGAGCAGGATGGCCGCCGTCAGCCCCAGCGCCCAGACGGGCAGGGGACCGGTCAGACGGCTCAGAACGGGCACGGTGACCCCGGCGCTCAGCGCGGCGGAGAGCTTCTGCCGGACGGTGGGCTCCGGTTCCGGCTGGGGCTTGGGCGTGGGCTGGGGGGCGGGGGTCTTCTTGCCCGGCTCGGTGATGGTGGGCAGCAGGCCCTGATATGGGGGCATGCGGTACACGTGGATGGTATAGGTGGTTTTGGTTTTGCCGTCCTCGGCGGTGCAGACCACAGTCAGCCTGTTGTCGCCGGGCTTCAGCTGGGCGGAGGCCTCCGTGACGGACAGAGCCTTACCGTCCCGGGCCACACCGCTGAGGGAGAACTCCTCGGTCTCATAGGGGACGTAGATCACGTAGGAGGTCACGTCGGGGGAGAAGGCGGGGCTCAGCTGTCCGCCGCTGGGGGTCAGGGATGCCAGCCGGGCGTCGGTGCTGGCCTGGTAGCCGGGGTCCTGCTGCCGGGTGGCGTAGATGTTGTAGTACTTGGTGCTGCCGTTGGCGGCCTCCACCCCTACGGACACGGTGTTGTCGCCCACGCTCAGATCGTTGCCGGACACCCAGGCGGAGGCGCCGGAGTCGGCTGCGGCATAGCGCAGATCCAGACTGGTCACGCTGTAGGGCACGGTGACGAAATAGCTGGTGACATCGGGGGAGAAGGCGGGGCTCAGCTCGGCGTCACCGCAGCTGAGAGCTGACAGATTGGCGTTGCCGCTGAGAGGCGCGGCGATGGTGGCGCTCCAGGAGGCGCTGCCGGCGGAATCCTCCACGTAATCCACGGCTCCCTCTGAATTGTTGACGCCGTATGTTACGGTGATTCCACTGAAAGAGGCAGATACACTGCTGCCGGAGGCCACGCCGTCCTTGACCCGGAAGGTGAAGGAGAACACGGAGGCGCTGCTGACGGGATCGGACAGGGAACTGTCGTACAGCACCAGGGTGTTGCCGTTCATGTCCATGGTCCAGCCGCCGCCCAGCAGACAGGAGGCGTCCCGCAGCTCCAGGGCGTCGGTGCCATAGGCCAGGGTGCCCTGGATGGCCACGATGTCGCTGCCGGAGACGGAAAAAGTCACGGTGACGGTCTCCCCGGGGCGCAGGGAGGCGCTGCCGGAGAGACTGGCGCCGGCCGCCTCCGCCCGGAGGGGAAACAGGGCCAGAGCCATGACGAGAGCGAGACAGACCGTCATCAGACGGGAGATCCGTTTTTTCATCCTGTGCCTCCTCATCACTTGGGCTCTATGGTGCTGCGGCCCAGCACCGCGGACAGGCACTGTACGAAGTCGGTGAGGGTGATCTGACCGTTGCCGTCCAGGTCGGCGGCCTGGAGAGCGGCGCCGTCCAGAATATCGCGTCCCAGCAGATGGGCCCGGATCTGCACCATGTCGGTGAGGGTGACCCGGCCGTCGCCGTTGACATCGCCGGTGACGACGATAGCGACCTGCTGGATCAGCGCCCCGTCCACTGTGAAGTCCACCGCCATGCCGGTGGCCACCGCGCCGGTGACCGGCTGGCCGTCTTGGTTGATGGTGATGTAATCCCGGGGACTGAGGGTATCCAGGATCTCCCCGGCGGTGGTGCCGATGGGAATGCAGCGCAGATAGCCGTCCGCCAGGCGGTAGGGACCGGAGGCGGCCATCTCCGTCAGATCCTCGATGGCGTGCTCCTCATACGTGGCGGTGAAGGAGACGTTTCCGGCGGCCATAGTCATGCCCGGCGTGTAGCCGGCCCAGCCGCTGAAGGTGTAAAAGACGGAATCGGTGGCGGGCCGGGAGGGATCGGCGGGCTGGGGGATGACCGCGCCGTTGGGCAGTGTGCCGGAGGCGAGGACGGTGGTGCCGTCGGCGTCGTAGAAGGTATAGGTGTAGAGCTGGGTGTACCGGGCGGTCAGCGCCACGTTGTGGGAGGGGGTGGTGCTGGCGGCGGTGATCTGGGTGCCGTCGGCGGTGAACCAGCCCACGAAGACGCAGTTGGCCTTGACGGGAACCGGCAGATCGCCGAACCGCTGGCCGGGGACAAAGGTCCGTCTGGTGACGGAGCAGGTGCCGCCTGCCGGATCGAAGGAGACGGCGTAGGTGGTGCCGTCGGCCACGTAGAAGGGGGAGTTCAGCTCATAGCGGCTGCCGGAGACGTCCGCCGCGGTAATTACCAGGGAATAGCTGCCGGCGCTCAGGCGGCTGAAGGCCATGTCGTCATCCATGGCGGACAGGTCGTAGTGGGTGGCGGCGGGCTTGGCGGTGGAGGAATACAGGGTCTTCCCGGCGCTGTTCCGGATCTCCGCGGAGACGGAGGTGATGGTATAGGAGCTGCGCAGGGTGCCCCGGAAGGGGAAGCTGGAGGACCCGGCCTGCAGGCCGTTGGCGTAGGTGGGATAGGAGGCGCCGGTGAGGGTCCAGTTGGCGGCGCCGGGCAGGATCTGCCACGGGACGGCGGTATCCCCGGCGGTGATCCTTCCGCCGGCGGCGAAACTGCTGGCGGTAAGATACTGGCCGGTGGAGCGGTTTTTCAAGGCGAAGGAGCTGCCGCTGCGCACCAGGGACCACAGCTGGCTGTTCCCCGCCACGGGGGCGGCCAGGGACACGGAGCCGGCGGCGGCGGTCAGACGCAGGGAGTTGTCGGCATTGGTGATGGTGTAGCAGCCGCTGGCGTAGTAGACCAGGCGGAACTGCTGGCCGGTGCTGCCGGTGCGGGCGTTGAGGCTGAGGCCGTACCCGCTGGGGCCTGCGGCCAGGTTGGTGTTGGAGGCCGGGCAGATCAGGTAGCTGCCCTCGCCCAGCACCGCGTCGTTGTAGCCGTACTGGGCCAGCATGGCCTGGGCCTTGGCCGGCTCGTTGATGCGCAGACGGAGGTAGACGCCCAGCTGCACGTCGGCGGAGCATCCGTCGTAATAGGCCAGGGACAGTCCTTCCACCCCGTAGTTGCGGGCCTGGTAGCCCGACATCTTGGTGGAGCCGTCGCTGGTGAGGCGGCTGCTCTCGCCGTAGATGGCGTTGATCAGATCGGCCTCCGACTGGCAGGCAAAGCCGCCCAGGGCCTCAAAGGCCCGCTGACAAACGGTGGCGGCGCCGTAAATGCCGTGCTGGATGGCCCGGGACCAGATCACGTTCCGCAGGGCGATGCTGTAGTTGGAGATGTCAAAGACGGGGACTTTTTGCTTTATCAGGGCCAGACAGGCGTCGTAGTACTGGGCCCGGACAAAGTCCCGCTGAGCCCGGCCGAAGGCGTCGGAGTTCTCGCTGGCCAGACGCCGCCAGGTGGCGTCAAAATTGCTGCCATAACCTGCCCCGCCGTTGTAGTAGGCGGCGCTGAGGGTGTTGCCGATGCCCTGATAGTAGACGTTGGAGGAGGCCTGGCACCACTCAAAGAAGTCCTTTGGCGAGCCCATGTTGCTGGCGAACATATAGAGACCGTAGGACTTTCCGCCGGGATCGCCCGGTGTGTCGGCGATGGCGCCGGGATTGCCGTTGGACTCGTACTGGGCGCTCAGCTGGCCCAGCATGGAGTCCTCCAGATCATCCGCCGCCGTGGCACCGGCCAGAAACAGCAGCACTGACGGCAGCGCCGTCAGCAAGATGCACAGGCACAGGGCGATGGATGTAGTTTTGCGGAATGTTTTCATAGCGTCACCTGTCCACAAAATCAGAGCAATTTACATAATTATAGACAGTATCAGTATATCATGGACGACGCCAGATGTCCACCGAAAAAACGGGAAAACGGGAAATTCCGGGGAGGATCTGTCATATTTGGGTGGAAATCTCCCGCTCCTTCCCGTATAATGAAGAAAAACAGCGAAAGGAACTTTACACTATGCCTACGACTGCGACGAGCACGGAGCGGCGCAAAAGAAAAAAGAGATCCCCGGTGGCGGCGGTGCTGCTGGCCTTTATCGTACTGGCGGTGGGCGGGGCGGTTGCACGGCATTTCCTGCACAAGGAGACGCCGGAGCCCGAGCCGGAGCCCTTGAAGCTGCAGACCATGTACGTGGCCTCGCCCACGGAGCGGGCCTCTGCCACCATGTACGATGAGGAGGGCCAGCCCTCGGAGCTGGTTCTCATCCGCGGCATGCCGGTGCAGCGGGTGGTGGAGGAGCTCATCCCGCCCGCGGAGGGGGAGGATCCGGAACGGCCTCTGACGCCCCGGATCCAGCTGGACGAGGAGGGGGAGACCTTTGCCTGGATCCCGGAGGAGAACCTGGCCGCCGACCTCTCCGCCGTGGTGACCACCCCCTGCGTCTACGCCCGGCGGACCATGAATCTGCTGGACGAGGCGGGGATCGTCCCCGGCGCGCTGGTGCAGCGGGGGGATGCCCTGACCGTCACCGGCTACGACGGGCTGAATACCGACGGCTCCGTGGATCGCTACCGGGTGGAGGGCGGCTATATCCGGGCCGATCTGGTGGCCATGACCGCCGAGGCCACCGCCGTGACCAACGCCGATCTCATCGCCTTCCACGCCGCCCGGGGCGACGCCTATGGCGGCGGCGACGCCGGCGAACTGGACTACGAGCCCTGGGACAAGCCCAGCTTCCCGGATAACCCCATGCCCGACACGGTGAAGGCCCTGTACCTGAACAACGGCTCCATCGACTATGTGGAGGACTACATCGCCGTGGCCGACGGCTGCGGCATCAACGCCTTTGTGGTGGACATTCTGGACGGAGGCGCCGTGGGCTACGCCTCTCCGGTGATGCAGGCCTTCTGCCCCTCTGCCTATGAAAACGCCTATAACTCCCTGGAGTCCTATCAGCGGGCCATCGCCCGGATCAGGGAGGCGGGGTACTATGTGGTCGGCCGCATCACCACCTTCAACGACCCCTACCTGGCGGAGGATCATCCGGAGTGCGTCATCTCCGACACGGACGGCGCGCCGCTGATGATCGGCGGCATGTACTGGCCCAGCGTTTTTGACCGCCGGGTCTGGCAGTACAAGGTGGATCTGGCCCTGGAGGCGGTGGAGCTGATGGGCTTCAACGAGATCCAGTTCGACTACGTCCGCTGTCCCGACGGCGCCTGGCGCTATGAGGACGCCGGCAATATCGACTACCACAACACCTACGGCGAGAGCAAGGCCCAGGCCATCCAGCGGTTTCTGGCCTACGCCGCCGGACGGCTCCATGACCGGGAGGTATATATGGCCTGCGACGTGTTCGGCGAGTGCGCCATGGACTACGTCACCTCCTATGGCCAGTACTGGCCCGCCATCAGCGCCGTGGCGGACGTCATCTCCGCCATGCCCTATCCGGACCACTACGGCGCCGTGGGCGAGTATCTCCCCTGGGAGCATCCCTATGACACGCTGTATGCTTTCGGCACGGCGGCCATGGCCCGCCAGGGGGAGACGCCGGGCACCCCCGCCCGGGTCCGCACCTGGATCCAGGCCTACAACGCCATCCGGGAGCCCTACACTCCCTACGGGCCCGATGAGGTGGGCGCGGAGATCCAGGCGCTGATCGACGCCGGCTGCACCGGCGGCTACATGACCTGGCACGGCGCCGCCCCGGTGGAGAAGTACGCCTATCTGATGCCGGCCTTCCAGTGATAAAAGGGACAACGCAAAGGGGTCCTGTCATTCCGAAGAAAAATGCCGCCCGCAAGGGCGGCATTTTTCTGTGGGAATCCGTCCTCTTTTTTGGGAAGAGAACGGATTGCCGCGTTCTTTTTATTTCACCGCGTCGGCAAACTCGTTGGTGACCAGCGTCTCGAAGGGGACCCAGTCCGTCTCCGTGAGCTGGCCCGCCCCGGTCATGATCGTCTCCAAACGCTCCCATGCTGACGATTCCATGGCCGGCGCGGCGTTCCAGGCGTCGATGGACCGCAGCCGGCCCACCACCTCCGCCACCAGCTTCACGTCCGTGTCGGGGAACTGGGGGGCGATGGCCTCCGCCACCTCCTGGTCAGAGTGCTCCGCCACCCACTTCTGTCCCTTGGCGATGGCGTTGGTGAACCGCTGCACTACGTCGGCGTGGTCACTGAGGTAGCTCTGGGCGGCAAAATAGGTGGTGTAGGGCACGTCGCCGCTCTCGGCGCCCAGGGAGCAGAGGATATAGCCCTGCCCCGCCTGCACCACCTGGGTGGCGCTGGGCTCAAAGAGGGCCACGTAGTCCCCGTTGCCGCCGGTGAAGGCCCCGGCCATCATGTTGAACTGCACCGAGGTGTCCACTGCGGCGTCCACGCCCGGCTCCACACCGTTTTTCC
>CACZNU010000048.1 GCA_902782615.1 Oscillospiraceae bacterium
CGGCGCCACGGTGTTGGAGAACAGATAGGGCCGGCTTCTCTGCCGCAGCAGGTCCACGATCGGCTGCCGCGCCGCGGTGTAGCCGCCGGACGCGCCGCCGAGCGCCTTGCCGAAGGTGCCGGTGATGATGTCCACCCGGCCCATCACGCCGCAGTATTCCGGCGTGCCGCGGCCATGCTCGCCCATGAAGCCCACGGCGTGGGAATCGTCGACCATGACCAGGGCGTCAAACTCGTCGGCAAGGTCGCAGATGGCGGGCAGGTTTGCAATGTAGCCGTCCATGGAGAACACGCCGTCGGTCGCGATCATGATCTTCCGGCAGCCCGTGGCTCTGGCGTCCTGCAGCTTTTCGCGCAGATCGTCCATGTTGTTGTTCTTGTAGCGGTAGCGCTTGGCCTTGCAGAGGCGGACGCCGTCGATGATGGAGGCGTGGTTGAGCTCGTCCGAGATGATCGCGTCCTCCGGCCCCAGCAGCGTCTCAAACAGGCCGCCGTTGGCGTCGAAGCAGGAGGAATAGAGGATCGCGTCGTCGGTGCCGACAAAATTCGCGATCCGGCGCTCGAGCTCCTTGTGGATCTCCTGCGTGCCGCAGATAAAGCGCACGGAGGACAGGCCGAAGCCCCAGCGGTCATAGCTCTCCTTGGCGGCCCGGATCAGCTCCGGACGGGTGGAGAGCCCCAGATAGTTGTTGGCGCAGAAGTTGACCACGCCCTTGGCCTGGGTGGTGTCGATGCGGGAAAACTGCGGGGTGGTGATGATGCGCTCCTCGCGCCATGTGCCGGCCTCGCGGATGGCGTCGAGCTCAGCTTCAAACGCTGCGTAAGCAGATTTCATATGTCGTTTCCTCCTATTACCTATTCCCTATTCACTATTACCTATTACTTTTTCGTGCTCCAGTCGAGAATCACCTTCCCGGATTTGCCGGAGTTCATCGCGGCAAAGCCCTGCTCAAACTCGGTGTAGTGGAAGCGGTGCGTGATCACGGGCGTGAGATCGAGGCCCGCCTGGACCATGTAGGACATCTGGTGCCAGTTGTCCATCTTGCGGCCGTAGATGCCCTGGAGGGTCAGACCCTTGCAGATGATGTCGTTCATGGGGACCTCCACGTTGGGCTTGCCCAGACCCAGCAGGGAGATCTTGCCGCCGTTGCGCATGACGGAGCACATCTGGCGGAAAGCCGCGGCATTGCCGGACATCTCCAGGCCCACGTCAAAGCCCTCCACCAGGCCGGCCTTCTTCATATACTCCCGCAGGTCCTCCCGGCCGGTGTTGACGGCGTAGTCCACGCCCATCTTCCGGGCCAGATCCAGGCGGTAGTCGTTCAGGTCGGTGATGATCACCCGGCGCGCGCCGGCGTATTTGCAGATGCCGGAGGCGATGATGCCGATGGGGCCGGCGCCGGTGATCAGCACGTCCTCGCCCACCAGGTTCCACATGAGGGCGGTGTGGGTGGCGTTGCCAAAGGCGTCGAAGAAGGCCACCACGTCCTCGTCCAGATCCTCGGAGATGGGGATCACGTTGGTCTGGGGAATGCACACGTACTCGGCAAAGGCGCCGTCACGGTCCACGCCCACGCTGGTGGTGTTCTTGCACCACTGGATGTTGCCGGTGTGGCAGTTGCGGCAGCGGTGGCAGGTGATGTGCCCCTCGCCGGAGACCCGCTGGCCGATGGTCAGCCCGGTGACGGCGTCGCCCATGGCGGCGATCTCGCCCACGTACTCGTGGCCGATGGTCATGGGCGGGTGGGTGATGTGCTGGGCGGCCCAGGGATCCCAGTTGTAGATGTGCACGTCCGTTCCGCAGATGGCGGTTTTGTGGATCTTGATGAGGACCTCATCGGGGCCGGGCACCGGCACCGGCACCTGACGCAGCTCCAGACCGGGGCCCGCGACGGGCTTGACGATAGCGTCCATCCATTCTTTCATGTAGCATATCCCCTTATCAAAAAATTTTTCCTGAGTGCGGGTAACTTCTATATAAATCCTACCGTTTTTACAATCATTTGTCAATGATATGCGGAGGGTAATTTGGAAAATGTACGCCCCGGGAGGACGAAAAGGGGGGGTGTCTCGTTTGCGGTGGAGCTGAAGGGAATTACCCCTCCGGGTATAATCTTCGAACCCCTGATCCAAGTCAGCAAAAAAAGAAGCGCCACCCGGCGGGTGGCACTTCTTTTGTGGTGGAGAGAATTGCGTCAAATCCGAACCGAAAGCCGCCTCGATCTCTTGTAACCGCATCTGTTGTTTTCGCAGTCCCCAATCCATTCGTCCAGAAACCGCATCTGCTCGGCCGTGTGGAACCAATGCTCGCCGTTTTCCATCACGGTCAGCCTTGCGCCGTGTTCCTTTGCAAACGCCGCCACGGTCTTATAGGAGGTCAGGTCATCGTTTCTCCCGTAAAGGATCTCGGTGGGCACGTTCCATTGAACGGGATGCTCCCGGACGTAGCACAGGTATTTCCAGGACAGATCCTCGCCGAAGGACGTAGGGATCACACCCTTCGCCTCCAGCGCCGCCTCCGTCACGCTGGTCCATGCCATCATGTCGCGGATCAGCCGCTCCATATTCACGATGGGGGAGATGAAATACGCTTTGCGGATCATCGTGTCGATCGGCGCGTTCATGCTAAAAAATGCGCCGATGCTGTTGGCGATCAGTATAATGCGCTCATATTCGTTTTTCAGTTTTTCCACCGCTTGGCGGATCTCTTCTCCCGTTTCCCACGGGGTGGAAGTCTGATAGTCCAGGCCTGTGACTTCGCAGCCGGGGAACAGCGATTTATAATGTTCACTCTCGGCGGCGCTGCCGCCTTTGCCGTGGACGTACAATACCAGGTTTTTCATGAACCCTCCCGATCATAGCGGCGCAATTGCCGTGGAACCGGTACACCCCGGAGGATGCACCTTATTTGCCCTTTGTCAGAAGATCTGTCCCGGCAGCCGCAGCTTCTCCTTGCGGGGAAACGCCTTGTCGAACTCCTCCACGTCAGCGTCATCCACGTAATAGCCCTGCGGCGTCTGGTATACGCCGGTGACACCGTTGAGATATCCGGGGATCAGCTCCTTGCAGAGGAAGAAGGAGTCGTCGGCCCCTTCCGGCAGGTCGTGGTAGCGGATGCCGAAGTTTCTGGCATAGTCAAAGCCGCTCTTGCCATAGAAGCCGATATTGCCCTCGAACAGCACCGCGCCGAAGCCCATGGCGGCGGCTTTTTCCAAAGTGTAGTCCAGCAGCTTTTTGCCATAGCCCCGGCGCTTCAGCTCCGGCGTGATTCCAATGGGCCCCATGGTCAGGACGGGGATGACCCGACCGTCATCGGCGTTGATGACCGTCCGCATGAACATGTTCTGTCCGATCAGTCTCCCATCCCGCTCCATCACGAAGTCCAGCTCCTTCACAAAGGCCGGGTCATCCCGCAGCACGTGGATCACGTAATGCTCGCTGCAGCCCGGGCGGTACACGTTCCAGAAGGATTCCCGGACCAGGTTTTCCACTTCTCTGTAATCCGCTTTCTCCTCGGAACGAATGATATAGTCATTTGAGTTCATTGTGTTTCCTCCCTATCTGTGGATGTGCATTCTCGTCATCTCCGGCTGGCGGTCTCCGGGTTGTTGCGGGTAATCGCACCCAGTTTTTCACAGGTGTCCATCTGGCCGCAGCCGCCGCAGCTCTCGCAATCCAGCCCGCAGTAGGCGATGTATCCTTTCATAGATACCCCTTCAATATCCCCGTTTTCACTCCCCTGTCTTTTGATATGTTTTGACAAAGTGCCGGCTGAAGGCCTCAATCTGCGCCATGGCCTCCTCCGTTTTCTCCGGCTCCCGGTCGCACAGGTGGATCAGCGCGGAGATGGGTGCGGTATAGGCAAAGGCCAGCATCTTCGAATCGTCCTGCCGGAGCAGCCCCTTGTCCATCATGCCTGCGAAAATCTGCGTGAACATCTCCGTGAGCCCCGTCAGAAAATGCCTGGTCGCCAGTTCCCGGGCACGCGCGTCCCGGAACTGCTCGATGGACAGCACCTTTCGTGTCATCACGATCTTCTCGTCGTGGACCGTGAAATCCACCATCCCCATCGTCATGGCCACCAGTCCCTCCAAAGAGTCGGGCACGGGCGGCAGATGCTCCGGCGAGCCAAAACGCTCCGCGTAATAGGCGATCATCTCGTCCAGCAACGCGTTCCAGATCTCCGCTTTGCTCTCAAAATGGCGGTACATGGACGACTTGCCCATCCCCACAGACCCGGCCAGCTCGCGGATGTTCGTCCCGGCATAGCCGTTTTGGGAAAACATCTCCAGCGCCGCCGCCAGAATTCTTTCTTTCGTATCCTTTGCCACGCAAGCACCCCCCACGCAAAAGGCGACCGACCGGTCGCATACCATTATAGCGAACGATCGTTCCCGTGTCAATCCCTCTTCCAGCAATTGCCAATCGGCGGTTCGGTATAGAAATTTCGCCGATTTGCCCAAAAAGCAGGGACCGTTCTCGCCATTATGCACAATAAATCGGCGCGCTATTGCATTCCGCGCTTTATTGAACTATACTGCTAATTAAATACAGCGGTGTGCTGCCGCGGAAGCGATGCGGCCGCGCACGGAAAAGCTGTAGGACGGTGCGGCATCCGGTTTCGGCGCAGGCCGACGGATGCCGCCGGGATGAGGAGAGGAAAGGTGTAAGGCGGACGAACTATGAATTCAAAGACACTGTTTTACATTCTGAAGAGGATCGGTCTGGCGATCCTGACTGTCTGGGTGGTAATCACGGTGACCTTCTTTGTCATGCACGCGGTACCGGGCGGACCGTTCATGAGTGAGAAGGCCATCAGCCCTGCCGCCCAGGCGGCGCTGGAGGCCAAGTACGGCCTGGATAAACCGTTGATGGTGCAGTACGGCACCTATCTCAAGGACATTGTGACCCGGTTCGACTTCGGCCCGTCTCTGAAACAGAGAGGCCGGATGGTCATCGACATCATCGCCGACGGCATGAAGACCTCCGCCCGGCTGGGCATCATTGCGGCGGCTCTGGCGGGCGTGTCCGGCATTGTGCTGGGCGCGGTGGCTGCCCTGCGGCGCAACAAGCTGATCGACAAGATCATCATGGTCATCACCACGGCCTTCGTCTCCATGCCGTCCTTTATCATGGGCTCGCTGCTGCTGGTGCTCTTTGCCATATCGTGGATGATCCTGCCGGCCAACGGCGCCGCCAAGGGCGGCCTGATCCTGCCGATCATCACGCTGTCGCTCTATCCCATGGCCTACATCACGCGACTGACCCGCTCGTCCATGCTGGACGTGCTGGGGCAGGATTACATCCGCACCGCCAAGGCCAAGGGCGTTTCCGGCACAAAGATCATCTTCGGCCACGCGCTGAAGAATTCCCTGATCCCGGTCATTACTTACTTCGGTCCCATGCTGGCCTACATCGTCACCGGCTCGCTGGTGGTGGAGCGGATCTTCGCCGTGCCGGGCATCGGCCGGGCGTTTGTCAGCAGCATCACCAACCGCGACTACCCCATGGTGATGGGCACCACCATTGTGCTGGCGGTGCTGATCGTGGTGATGAATCTGGTCAGCGATATCCTCTACAAGGTCGTTGATCCGCGGATCAACCTGGAATAAAGGGGGGAGACATATCATGGATAAGAAGTTTACCATGCACGTTGACGTGGATTCCTTCATTCCGGCAACGGAAGAGGAAAAGGCATATATGGTGCAGATGCGCCCCTCCTCCACCTTCTTCCGGGACGGCGTGAAGCGCCTTTTGAAGAACCGCGTCGCCACGGTCAGTCTGATCGTGATCCTGATCATTACGCTCTCCTCGCTGATCATTCCGGCCTTCTGGCCCTATTCCTATGAGAACATGCTGGGCGTCCAGCCCGGCAAGGCTGTGGACGCCAGCTACAATAACCTGGCCCCCTTTGAGTACGGCAAGACGGAGCAGCAGCGGATGGCGGCGGGAGAGAAGATCTTCCCCCACGTCTTCGGTACCGACTCCTCCGGGCGCGACTACTTTATCCGCGTGGTCTACGGAACCCGCATCTCCCTGGCGGTGGGCTTCTTCGCCAGTATCATCGTGCTGATCATCGGAATGACCATCGGATCCATCGCCGGTTATTGCGGCGGCAAGGTGGATCTGATCATCATGCGTATCGTGGATATCATCTACTCCCTGCCGGATATGCTGATGGTCATCCTGCTGGCATCCGTGCTGAAGCTGACGCTGGGGCCGGCGCTGGAGGGAACGGCGCTGGAGAAGATCGGCAGCAACATCATCAGCCTGTTCATCGTCTTCGGCGTGCTGTACTGGGTCAGCATGTCCC
>CACZNU010000049.1 GCA_902782615.1 Oscillospiraceae bacterium
TCGTGAGTGTGGTCGTGCTCGTGAGTGTGATCGTGGTCATGGATGTGATCGTGCATAGTGTCCTCCTTGGGACGCGGCGCCCCGGCGGGAATTGTCATGTTATCCCAATTATAACCGCGAAAACCGCAAAAAACAACCCCCAGGGGGGCTTGTGCGGAAGAGGGGGAATGGTATACTGAAATCACAGAAAAGAGAGATCCTCGCGGAGGAAGGAGAAAGAGTATGCATATGGCTGACGCGCTGCTGGCTCCGGCTGTAGCAGCGACCATGTACGCGGCCTCCGGCGTTGCCGCAGGCACATCCATCCACCAACTGAAAAAGGACGAGGAGAGCCAGAAGCTGCCCACCATGGCGGTGGCCTCCGCCCTGGTGTTTGCCGGGCAGATGATCAACTACACCATCCCCGGCACCGGTTCCTCCGGCCACATGTGCGGCGGCATGCTGCTCTCGGCCCTGCTGGGACCCCAGGCCGGCTTCCTGTCCATGATCGTGATCCTGGCCACCCAGTGTCTCTTTTTCGCCGATGGCGGACTGATGGCCCTGGGCGCGAATATCTGGAACATGGCCTTCTACGGTTGCTTTGTGGGCTACTATCTGATCTGGCGGCCCATCATGGGCAGCGGCTGGTTCGGCGGCGATACCAAAGCCGCCCGGCGCATGCGCATCATCGCCGCCTCGATCATCGGCTGCGTGGTGACGCTGCAGCTGGGCGCCTTCTCCGTGGTGCTGGAGACCACCCTCTCCGGTATAACCGAGCTGCCGTTTTCCGCCTTTGTGGCGCTGATGCAGCCCATCCATCTGGCCATCGGCCTGGTGGAGGGCGTGGTGACGGCGGCGGTCCTGGTGTTCGTGCTGGAATCCCGCCCGGCCCTGCTGCGGGACGTGAACCCCGGCGCGGAGGGCAAGGGCTCTCTCAAATCCACCCTGGCCGTTCTGGCGGCGGTGGTGGTGCTGGTGGGCGGCGGCTTGTCGCTGCTGGCCAGCTCCAACCCCGACGGCCTGGAATGGGCCCTTTTCGGCAACGAAGAGGCCGGCTACAGCCAGAATATGGGCCTGGATGAGGAGGACTTCGGCGTGCAGAGCAAGGCCGCCGATACCGCCGAATCCATCCAGACGGCCACGTCCTTCCTGCCGGACTATGCCTTCCCCAACAGCGACAGCGCCGCCGGCACCACCGTGTCGGGTCTGGTGGGCTCGGCCATGGTGGCGGGTGTCGCCGTGGTGATCTGCCTGGCCGGCGGATTCTTCCGGAGAAAGAGACGCGCCGGATAAAGAACAGAGCATAACGAACAGGGGCATCCTCGGATGCCCCTGATTTCCTCATGTAGGGGGACGCACATGAACAAGCTGGACCGCTCGCTGCGGGAGCTGCGGGAGATGGACACCCTGGCCGCCGGAACCTCTCCGGTGCACGGCCTCTGTCCCATCGCCAAGCTGCTGACGACAATTGCATATATCGCGGTGGTGCTGTCCTTCGGCAAGTACCAGCTCAGCGGTCTTCTGGTGATGATGCTCTGGCCGCTACTGCTGTTTCAGCTCAGCGGTATCCCTGTGGCCACGTGCTTTCGCAAGCTGCGCTTTGTGCTGCCGCTGGTGTTGGCGGTGGGACTGTTTAACCCGATCTTCGACCGCTCTCCGCTGCTGACGATGGGGACCGTGACCGTGTCCGGCGGCGTGGTCAGCATGATCACGCTGATGGCCAAGGGCGTCTTCTGCCTGATGGCGTCCTTTCTTCTGGTAGCCACCACGCCCATCGACTCCCTCTGTGCCGCCCTGCGGCGGCTCCATGTTCCCTCGGTGCTGGTGACGCTCCTGCTGCTGACCTACCGATACGTGGGGGTCATGACGGAGGAGCTGGCGGTGATGACCGACGCCTACCATCTCCGTGCGCCGGGACAGAAGGGCATCCACTACACGGCCTGGGGCTCCTTCCTGGGCCAGCTGCTGCTGCGGAGCATGGACCGGGCGGAGGAGATCTACGGCAGCATGCAGCTGCGGGGCCTTCGGGGCGATTTCCCCTATGCCCGGGCCAGGTCCTGCACCGCCCGGGACGGGGCGTGGCTGATCCTGTGGACGGCGGCCTTTGTGCTGTGCCGGATTTTTGACGTGGCCCAGCTGCTGGGCGGCCTGGTGGGAGGAGGAGCGAGATGATCCGTTTTGAACACGTGAGCGCATATTACGAAAAGGGCGTGCCGGTGATCCGGGACGTCACCTTCTCCGTGGCGAAGGGGGAATCGGTGGGACTCATCGGCGCCAACGGCGCCGGAAAGACCACGCTGATGCGGGCCATGCTGGGCCTGACGCTCCACCAGGGCACCATCACGGTGGACGGAGTGGAGGTCACCGGCAAGACGCTGCCGGAGATCCGGAAAAAGCTGGGCTTCGTGCTGCAGAACTCCGACAATCAGATGTTTATGCCCACCGTGTATGAGGATATGGCCTTTGGGCCTATGAATTACGGTCTGAGCCGGCAGGAGACCGACACCCGGGTGGACGAGGTGCTGGAGCGGCTGGGTCTGGAGGAGCTGAAACACCGCCACAACCACAAGCTCTCCGGCGGTGAGAAGCGGATGGCCGCCATCGCCACGGTGCTGGCCATGGAGCCGGAGACGATCCTAATGGACGAGCCCACCTCGGCCCTGGACCCCTGTAACCGCCGTCTGGTGATCCGCACCGTCCGGGAGCTGCCCCAGACCAAGCTGATTACTTCCCACGACCTGGACATGATCTGGGACACCTGCGACCGGGTGATTCTGCTGTCCGGCGGCGCCATTGCGGCGGACGGCCCGGCAGAGGTGATCCTGCGGGACCGGGAGCTGCTGGAGAGAAACCGGATGGAGCTGCCGCTTCGCCTGGCAGGCCTGTGAGCAGACACCTGAAAATGAAAGAGCGCCCTCCGGGGCGCTCCTTTTTTCTGGGAAAACCGGCGAATAAGGCAAAAATTACAGATAAAATGCGGAAACTTCTGTTGGTTTTTTTCTGCGGATATAGTATAATCAAATATAACATCGCAATATAGCGGTCATTTTTATTTGGCAGGAAAGATAAAGCAAGGAGGACACCCTATGGACAAAGTGCGAGTCATAGAGGTCAAGGAGAGCATTTTCGCCAACAATGACGCCGAGGCGGATCGGGTCCGCTCGGAGCTGAAAGGGGAGAA
>CACZNU010000050.1 GCA_902782615.1 Oscillospiraceae bacterium
CTTCCATCAGGCCGCGGTTGAGGAACTCGGCCACGATGGCCTGAGGCAGGGTGGAGGAATGGGTGTCGCAGCCCTGCTTGATGACTTCCAGCTTCTGGGCGATCTCCACCGGGGCCACGCAGGCGCCCACGCGGATGCCGGGGGCCAGGGTCTTGGAGAAGGAGTTCATCATGATGACCTTGTCGGCCTTATCGAACAGCTTGATGGGCGGGACCTTTTCGCCGCGGAAACGGACGTCGCCGTAGGGGTCGTCTTCCAGCACGATGAAGTCGTACTCGGCGGCCAGCTCGGCGATGCGCTTACGCCGGTCGGTGGGGATGGTGACGCCGGCGGGGTTCTGGAAGGCGGGGATGGTGTAGAGCATCTTGGGATGCAGCTCTTTGGCCTTCTTTTCCAGCTCTTCCACGATGAGGCCGTGCTCGTCGGTGGGGATGGGGACCAGCTTCACGCCGCGCTTGTTCAGCACGTTCAGGGTGCCCAGGAAGGTGGGGCTTTCCACGAAGACCACGTCGCCTTCGTCCAGCAGGATCTCGCAGGTCAGGTCGATGCCCTGGCCGGAACCGGTGAAGCAGATGACGTTGTCCAGCGTGGCCTTGACGCCCTTGGGCTCCACGATCCATTTCAGATAGGCTTCGCGCAGGGGCTTGTAGCCGGGAGTCAGGCCGTAGACCAGCATGTCCACGGTTTTTTCTTCGATGATGTACTTGGTGATGTCACGGATCTCCTCCAGCGGGAAACCTTCCTTGGCCGGGGAACCGCCGCCCAGAGAGATGATCTCCGGATCCACGCACTTCTTGAACAGGGCGCGGATGGCGCTGGGACGGGTGCGCTCACTGCGTTTGGAAAACTGTACGGTCATGAGATTGCCTCCTTCATTGGTGTGGAAAGTATATGAAAGCCTGAAGCCTGAAAACAGACCGGGGCGGTGCGGATATACTCGCCCTACCCTATATTTTCCTGCATTTGACCGTGAAAGTCAAGAGCCATACCATGCAAATCTGTTATCTTAGATACGGCCCGGTTATAAGCGAGAGGAAATCGCCGCAGGGCGAGGCAACGGTATGCGGAGCGGCCGTGGCAATCCGTGCTCCCTGCCGTACTCCGTCGCATAGAAGTACCATCCCGCGACGTTTTCGCCGTAGGCGGAAACTCGCCACCTTGACCCGCCTTCAACGGGTCAACGGTACGCAACACCTAACCCCTATAACCTAACCCCTGACCCAGCCGCTGGCGGCGGCGCAGGCTCAGGAACAGGGCCAGGCACATCAGGATCTGGACCACGGTGGAGCAGGGGGTGGCCAGGCCGATCTGGAACAGGGTGGCGCTTTCCGGCCGGCTGAACAGCCAGGCCAGGGGGATGCGCACCCCGAAGGCCCCGATCAGGCCCTGCAGCATCACGAACAGGGTGCGGCCGCAGCCGTTGTAGTAGCCGATGAAGCAGAAGAGGAAGGGCGTCAGCAGGCAGTCGATGCCATAGGCCTTCAGATAGTCGGCTCCGGCGGCGATGATCTCGCCATCCCGGGCGAAGAGTCCCGCCAGCACGTCGCCGTGGAAAAAGGCGGCCCAAGCCATCACTGCGCCAACGGCCACGGACACAGCCACGCTGTAACCCAGGGCCCGGCGGGCTCGGTCATGCTCCCCGGCACCCACATTCTGGGCCACAAAGGCGCTCATGGACTGCTCAAAAGCCGAGGGCACCAGCATGATGAACATGCACAGCTTCTCCGCCACGCCCATGCCTGCCGAGGCGATGACGCCCTTGCTGTTGACGATGGCCAGTAGTACCAGGAAGGAGATGCTTACCAACAGATCCTGGAGAGCGATGGGCACCCCAAGAGACATGATCCGCCGGGCCACCGTCCGGTCAGGGCGCAGGTCCGCCGCCTTCATGGCAAAGGGCAGTTCTCTCCGCCGGATCAGCAACCAGGACAGCGCCACACTCAGTCCCTGGGCCAGCACGGTGGCGATGGCGGCACCGGCGGCGCCCATGCCGAACACCGCCACGAACAACAGGTCGCCCGCCACATTGAAGGCTGAGGCGATGGCCACGGTGTAGAGGGGCATCTTGGAGTCGCCGATGCCCCGGAAGATACTGCCCAGCACATTATAGGCCACAATGAACACCGTTCCGGCGGCGCACAGCCGCACGTAGGCGGTGGTTTGAGCCAGGGCCTCGGCGGGGGTCTGCATGAGCCGTGCCGCGGCACCGGCACCGGGCACCATCACTGCCGTCACCACCAGCGCCATCAGGAAAAAGAGGCTGATGCCCGTGCCGATGGCACGGCCCGCCTCCTCCGGACGGCCCTCACCGATCTTCTGACCCACCTGGACAGTGATGCCCATGGCCAGACCGGTGATCACCATAGTCACCGTCTGCATGATCTGGCTGCCGGTGGACACGCCGGACACGTCTCCCGCCAGGGCGTACTTGCCCACCACCCACAAATCGATGGCACCATAGAGCGCCTGCAGAAACATGGCCAGCAGCACAGGCAGGGCAAAGCGCACCAACGGCCCCAGGATGGGCCCGGCGGTAAAGCTCTGTTCTCTCTCCATTGGATCCTCTCCCCATCAAAAAAATAACCGGACAAGATTCGGGCGATCCCCCGACATCTTATCCGGCAACACAAAAGCGATTGTATGCCCTCCGATGAGCGAGATGATTATAGCAGGTCTTCTTCCAAAATGCAACCTCCTCCGGCAAGATCAATCCCACGCCTGTATTTTTCTTCCCTTTTACGTTGAATTCGTGTATAATGGGGTAAAATCAAATTGTTGAGGAGGTCAATTATGGGCTTTCTGCGTCTTCTGGAGGGGCTCCGCCATCCCATCGCGGACACCTTCTTCTCTATCATCACCTATCTGGGCGATGAGACCTGCTTTATGGCGCTGGCGCTGATCCTGTTCTGGTGCGTCAGCAAGCGGCGGGGCTACTATCTCTTTGCCGTGGGCTTTTCCGGCATCGCCGTCAACCAGTTCCTCAAACTCTGGTTCCGCATCCCGCGGCCCTGGGTGACCGATCCCGATTTCACCATTGTGGAATCGGCCCGGGCTGCCGCCGCCGGATACTCCTTTCCCTCCGGTCATACCCAGAACATCGTGGGCACCATGGGCGTCATCGGGCTTACCACCCGGCGGACCTGGATCCGGGTGATCTGCATCATCGGCGCGGTGCTGGTACCTTTCTCCCGGATGTATCTGGGCGTTCACACACCGCTGGACGTGGGTGTGGCCTTCCTGACGGCAGCGGCGCTGGTGGCCGTACTGTGGCCTTTCTTCCGGGATGAGGTCAGCTTCCAGACCTCCGCCCGGTACGTTCTGATGATCCTGGCGGTCCTGTCTGCCCTCTACACCGTCTTTATGCTGCTGTACCACTTCCCCGCCGATCTGGATGCGGAGAACTACGCCGCCGGGCTGAAGAACGGCTACGTGATGATCGGCTGCGCTCTGGGTCTGATCGTCTCCTACATCTATGATAAGCACGTCCTGAACTTCGATACCCGGGCCCCCTTCATCGGCCAGGTGCTGAAGCTGGTGCTGGGTCTGGCGCTGATCATCGGCCTGCGGATCGTGCTCAAGGCGCCGCTGAATGCCTTGTTTAGCGGTGACGCCGCCGCCAACGCCGTCCGCTACTTCCTGATGGTCATCTTTGCCGGGTGCATCTGGCCCCACACCTTCCCCCTGTTCGCCCGGATCGGGAAGAAATAAGCTTTACAAAAACGTCATGATTTTTCCCCCGAAAGGGTGTATCATGCCCCTTACCACAAAAACGAGGAGGAACTTCTCTTGAACAAGCTTCGTGACGCAGTAGATCGCTTCTGCGCCCGTCATCCCCGATTCGGCATCCCCAATCTGATGCTCTATATTGTGATCGGCAATGTGGCGGTCTATCTGCTCTCCGTCCTCACCCGCTCCAATGATATCGGCGCGCTGAATTTTCTGGCCTTCAGTCTCGGCGGCCTGCTCCGGGGCGAGGTGTGGCGGATCATCACCTTTGTCTTCGTCCCGGAATATACCAGCCCCTTCTGGCTGATCGTGTCCCTCTATTTTTACTACTGGATCGGTTCCACGCTGGAGCGGGAATGGGGCACAGCCCGGTTCAATCTCTACTACCTCTCCGGCACCCTGCTCACCGTCCTGGGTGCCGTGCTGTCCAGCCTGATCACCGGCCAGTACGGACTCCTGGTGGCCGGCACCACCTACGTGAACCTGTCCATGTTCCTGGCTTTTGCCGTCCTGTTCCCCAACGTACAGGTGCTGCTCTTCTTCATCCTTCCGGTGAAGATGAAGTGGCTGGCCTGGGTGGACGGTGCGCTGTTCGCTCTGGGCATTGTCACTTCCCTGTTCAACGGCAACTGGACCGGCGTGATATTGCCCATTGTGGCGCTCCTGAATTTTCTCGTGTTTATCTGGCCGGAGATCCAGCGGCTCAATGACCGGCGCCGCCACCAGACCTCCCGGCAAACCGTAAACTTCCGCAAGGCGGTGCGTCAGCAGCAACAACAGAGGGGATACCGCCACAAGTGCGCCGTCTGTGGACGGACCGATGCAGACTATCCCGACCTGCAGTTTCGCTACTGCAGCAAGTGCGCCGGCTACCACTGCTTCTGTCAGGACCACATCTTCACCCACATCCACTTCACAGAGTGAGAAAAAGCGGTTTTTTTGCGAAATGGTGTTGACAATCGATATAAACGTGGTACAATACCATTTTGCAGGTGATCCTGTGACAAGTGAATACCTTATCAAGAGTGGTTGAGGGACCGGCCCGATGACACCACGACAACCTGCGAAAGCAAGGTGCCAAATCCGGCGAACGAA
>CACZNU010000051.1 GCA_902782615.1 Oscillospiraceae bacterium
CCATCATCCCGACCCATGCTGCACCGCGGGATTGGCGGGAAAGGCGTTCTGCTCACTGCGATTCCCTATGGCATCGCTCTGCGCAGCCACGCCATGCCCCTTGCCATGCGGCGGTCGCTGTCGGCAAAGTGATTGCCCGGGTTCCAGTCCAGCTGACAGCAGACACCGGCGTCCTCCAGCAATCGGTGCTGCTCCCGGATGCCATTGCCCACGGAAGCCATGGCGGGATTTTTGGTCTTTTCCTCCCGGTCACCGAGACTCAGATAGACCTTTGGCACCCGAATGGCGTGTTCTCCGGCGTAGGCGATCCAGTTCCGATACCAGACAGAGGGAGAAACGGCGACGACACCGGCAAACCGGTCCGTCTGATATGCCGCCCAGAGGGCAAACAGCCCTGCCAGGGAATACCCGCAGAGGATGTACTGCCGCTCCGGCCCCGGATGTTCCCGCTCGATGGTCGGAATGATGCGTTCCGTCAGATGGGCCAGCGTCCGGGGTGCGCCGTTACCGAAGCTCTGTTTTCCAAACACCGGTTCAGCCGCCCAGGGTGTCAGATCCCGGTTCCAGTCACCTACAGGAACCGCGGCGATGCACCAGTCCGTATGGCCCGTCAACTCTTCCAGAGCCGCGGCCTCGCTGCTCATCAGTTCCAGGTCGTGCTCATCCACCAATTGGAGGAAGAGGTACCTGGAGGTGCTGTCCCCAAAGAGGACGAAGTTTTTGTTTTCCATAGATATCCCACCTTTACAGGGGGCCGGCGGCCTGCCGGACCGATTGGTATGCTGCAAAATGGCGAGCAGCGCCTTTTTCAGGCAAATTGGACTCTTTGGGGTGATTATACCGGATTCTTATCGACAGTACAAGCGCAAGATGGAACATAGCTGTATTTCCTTGCGCCGCAAACAGACAGAAAAGCACGCGGCGCGGGAGATTTCCCGCGTCGCGCACCTGGATCTGTTTTCGGTTTGTCCCGCATGTGGATCCCGTAAAAATCAAATCGAATAATCGGTAAACGGCTGAGGCTCACCGGTCATATCGTAGAAGTGCCACCACTCATCATCGTAGTGGACAAATCCGACACTTTCCATCACACGCCGGAGATACGTGCCGTTTTTCCGGGCGGTTTCAGTGTGGCCGGGATAATCCAGAGATGCCTCCCCGGTCAGCATATCAAAAGGGGAGGGCATCTCGATCTCGTTGCCAGCCAGGTCCGTGAGGGTCACATCCACACACATGCCGTTCATGTGGGTGGGCCGGAAGGATTTGATGGCGGCCATGTCCGGCGGACGCGCCACGAATCTATCATCCGGAAGTACTTCCCAGAACCGCTTCTGCGCACTAATGGGGCGATAAGCGTCCCATATTTTGACCCGGTACCGGCCTTTTTTAAAGATGTCCTTTGCCCGGCAGAGAATACCGGCTGTATGCCTGTCGATCCAGCACTCGCCGGAAAGGTAGATCTTCTGGCCGGTAAAATTATCAGCGGTGGCATATTTCAGGTCAATGATAAAATCATCATCAAGATCCAGCAAGCGGATCAGATTACCCTGCGCTCTTATCATCGCAGGCTCCTCCCAGTATGGATAGAATGTTTGCGCTCTGTAGCCTGACGCCGATCATGAGACATCTTTCATCAATGGTGAACTGTCCGTTGTGCAGGTCAACTCTGGGCCCATTGCTCTCATCATAGCAGCCCAGATGGAAATAGCAACCAGGCTTCTTCAGAGCAAAATAGGAGAAGTCTTCGCAGCACAGATCCGGTTCTCTTTCGAGAATCGTGCGGTCCTTGCCTACCTGTTCCACCGCATTGGCCTCTACGACCCTTGTCACTGCGTCGTCGTTGATGAGGGGACCATAGCTCTCCGTGACAGTGAAATCTGCCCTGCCGCCCATGGCCTCAGCAGTAGACACCGCGATCTTGCGCACCTTGTTCCGAACGGCCAGCCGGGTTTCGGAGTCCAATGTCCGCATGATACCCTCCATATGAACGGTGTCGGCGATCTGATTGCGCACGGTCCCGCCCCGGATCAGACCGAAGGTGACAACTGCGGCGTTGGTGGCGCCGACGGAGCGGCTGATCACGGTCTGGGCGGTATTGATGATGTTGGCGGCAATGGCGATAGCGTCCACGCCGTCCTCCGGATGGGCTCCATGGGCGCCCTTTCCCATGATATCCACGTTGAACATGTCGGACCCGGCATACATCTTTCCGTATCGGATGCCGATGCTGCCTGTGTCATATTTGGGCTCCACATGGAGCCCCAGCACATAGTCCACCTCCGGATGGTACATGCAGCCGGCCTGGATCATCCGCTCCGCTCCGCCCACTGTCTCCTCCGCCGGCTGGAAGAAGAATTTCACGCTGCCGTGGAGCTGATCCTTCAGCTTGCTCATGATGAGACAGGTGATGAGACCAATGGAAACGTGGGCATCATGACCGCAGGCGTGCATCACACCGGGGGTCCCGGAAGCGAAGGGGAGGCCGGTCTGCTCATGGATGGGCAGTGCGTCCATGTCCGCCCTGATGGCGACGGTCTTCCCGGGGCGGGCCCCGGTGACGAGCGCTACGATGCCCGTGTCAGCCACGTGATCCTGATAGGCAATGCCCCATTCGTTCAGCTTGGCGCAAATCAGCCTGCCGGTTTCAAACTCCTGTTCCCCCAGCTCGGGGATCCGGTGGAGCGCACGCCGGATCCGGATGATCTCCTCTTCAATATGGTACGCTCTGATGATCGATTCCACGTCCATGCTTCCACCCCCTTTAATAGCCGATGAGGACGGCGATCTCCACCAGGACCATCTGGAGCAGGAATGTCATCAGGAACAGAGGCGTGAACCACTTGTACCACTTCTCCAGCTTGATGCCGCCGATGCCGCAGATGATGACGATATCAGCCGTGGGCCAGAAGATGTTGCTCAGACCATCGCCGAACTGGTAGGCTAGAACGGCGGTCTGACGGCTGACGCCGATCATGTCCGACAGCTGCGCCATGATGGGCATGGTGGCGACGGCCTGGCCGGAGCCGGAGGGAATGAAGAAGTTGATCAGTGTCTGGACCAGCAGCATCAGCTGAGCGGAGAGGGCGCCCGGGGCGTGCCGCAGCAGGTTGGACAGGGAGAAGATAACCGTGTCCATGATGGAGGCGTCCTTCATCACCACCACGATAGCCTTGGCTACGCCGGTCAGGATGCAGCCCCACATGACGGTCTTGGCGCTGTCGATGAACTCGGCGCACCACTTGTTGGGGGACCACTTTTTGATCACACCGGCCACCATGGACATGATCAGGAACAGGCCGCAGAGCTCGGGATAGTCCCAACCCCACTTCATCAGACCGAGCATCAGAACGACCAGGGTGACTACCATGTCTGCGATGACCAGCATGTCGGACACGTCGAACCTGTATTCATCCAGAGCGCCCTCGGAGAAGGAGTGGATGGAGGCCTCGCCGTAGAGCAGGGATTTCCTGGGATCCTTCTCGATCTTCTTGGCGTAGACCAGGATGTAGATCATGGCCAGCAGCTCGAAGCAGACGAAGCAGACGGCGCGGAAGCCGGTGCCGGAATAGAGCTCCAGACCGGCGATGTTCTGGGCAATGCCAACGGTATAGGGGTTCATGGTAGCGCCCATGAAGCCGAAGAACTCGCCGCAGGCGATGACGGCAAAACCGAACATGGCGTCATAGCCCATAGCGATGCCCAGGCCGATGATCAGGGGATAAAAACCGTAGAATTCGGACGCCATGCCGAAAATGGAACCACCCAGGCCGAACACGGCCATCAGGATGGGAACCATCAAAAGACCCCTCTTGCCCAGTCGCTTCAGCAGTATGCCGATGCCGGAGTGGAAGGCCCCTGTTTTTACCAGTACGCCGAAAGTGCCGCAGCAGCAGAGGATGACGAAGATGATATCGGCGGCATCCACGCAGCCACGATACAGGGAGGCAAAGAAGCCCAAAAAGCCGGTGGTGGTCACTTCGGACTTGTCGATCACGTGATAGGTTCCGTCAATGGCGACGCTGCGGATCCTGCCGTTGATGTCCATGTCCTGATAGTCATAGGAACCGGACGGGATGATCCAGGTGAGGATCGCCACCAGCAGCACCACGGCGGCAACGATGATCAGGGTATCGGGGAAATTGGTTTTTTCCCTTGTCATAGTAGCTTTTGACATAATCATTCTCCTCCACAACAATACTGGATATAAGCGGTGCTTTTCCCTCCATCCTATGTGTCATTTTGCGCTTATATGAATGGCTGCGGGGCAGCCGGAAGCCAATCCTCGTCTGTAATCTCTCCTTTGGCCACAATGTTTGTCGGCCCGGTCAGATAGACGTCGTCAATGTGATTCCCGGTTCGGTTGATGTGGATCATTAGCCGACCGCCGGTCATATCTACCTGGACGCCCTGTCCTGAAACGATGCCCTGTAGTGTAAGCGCTGCCACCAAGGAGCCTGTGCCGGAGCCGCAGGCATAGGTAAAATCCTCCACTCCCCGCTCATAGGTGCGCGCATAGAGGTGGTCTTTGCCGATCAGCTGGTAAAAGTTCACGTTCGCCCCCTTGGGGAAGGCCGGATGATACCGCATCTTTCGGCCCAGTGCAAACAACGCATCGGCGGGATATGTCTGCAGATTCTCCATGGGCACTACCGCGTGGGGGACGCCGGGATCGCCCAGCTCTACGTAGGTGCAGGGATACGGGGTCCCATCGACCTCGATGGGACGGTTCTCTATGATCGAGGGGTCATTCAAGCGCACCTTGTATTGCCGGCGGTCTATGCGCCATCCCGTGACAATGCCGGCGGTGGTCTCCACCGTCTGTGCTTCCCCGGCCAATCCGGTCTCATAGCCATACCGGCAGATGCACCGTACCCCATTCCCGCACATCTCCCCCAAACTGCCGTCGGCGTTGTAAAACAGCATCTTATAGTCCGCCCGATCAGATTTCTCCACCGCCATGAGTCCATCGGCACCGATAGACAGGTGACGCTTGCACAGGATTCTTGCCGCAGCGGGCAGTTTCTCCCAGAGAATCTGTTCGTTCCGATTGTCAATCACAATGAAATCGTTTCCGGTGCCGTTCATTTTCCAGAATTCCATCCTGTTTCACACTCCCTTCTGCCCGCGATCTGTGAGCGGAGCGAATCTGCACCATTGTATGCGCCTTGAGGCGATTTGCCAGTTGTTCGCATTTGGCAGGATCTCAGGACAGGGGGGGAAAAAACTGTCCAACCCCGGAATCCGCACTGAAATAGAAAAATCCTGCCGACGATCGTCGACAGGATTTTCATGTTTCAACAGGTGGGAAATGACTGAGATTACCGATCCGATTGGGGATTGGAGGGCTCCTTTGCCTTGCCGGTGGAGAAGATATGGGGCCGCTTGAGCAGGACTGTTGCCAGAAGCTCGCCCAGTATGTAGCAGCCGATGATCTCACCGATGGCCACGTACAGCACCATCAGCAGAATGGGCATGTCCACGCCGTATCCGTACCGGAGGACCAGGGGGACAATGACCGAGTTGGAAACGACCGCCGGAATAGGGACCAGCCAGCGGTTGAAGCGCAGGACGTAGCCCAGCGCGGCACCGATCAGGGTGGCGATGCTGCCGAAAATGACGTCCCAGATGATGGCGCCGCCCAGGATGTTGGCCAGCAGGCAGCCGATAAACAGCCCGGGGATGGCGGCCGGTGTAAACAGCGGCAGGATGGTCAGTATCTCGGCAATGCGGACCTGCATGGCGCCGAAGGAGATCGGCGCGAACACGAACGTCAGCACGACGTAAATCGCGGCGATCAAGGCGCCCTGGGCCAGACGGCGGGTGAGTAAGCTTCTGTTGTTCATGATGATTCTCCTTGGTTTTGATTTGTATCGCGGAGGATTTAGAGGCCGAACTCCGCTATTTGGATGAACTCCGACGGACATTATAACACAGCTTTTGGGAAAAGCAAGGACAATGCTGGTCCGTCGCTTATTTTCTCCGCAGGAGCCAGAAGTGGTTTTGCCCGTCCCCGGAAAACACTATGTTGCAGCTCAACGAGATTTTTTTGCCCGGGTTTTGCCCCAGCAGAATGCCGATGATGGTGTTGCAAAATGCGGTGCCGTTGGCCTTGCCCTTCCGGAGTTCAAGGCAGAGAGCGTACTCACCCCCGTCCTTCAGATCGGCAAACTCCTGCAAGAAATCTTTCATATAGACCCAACCGTGTTTTTCATAGATGACTTCATATTCCGGATTGTGCAGCAGGTCCAAAAACCACGCCTCTTCTTCCGTATCGGCATCACAATCTGCATGACTCTCAAAATAGTCGGTGAAGTCGATGCCGTCGGGGCTCCATTCGGCAAAGGCCCGATTTACGTTGTCCACGATCCTGGCGTATTCTTTCTGATCGATCCCAAATTCCTCCGCGGGATCGTAGGCCAGCATGGCCTGGGACACCGCCTCCTGCACCGTCTTGATCTTTTTTTCCATGTTGCTCATTTCGCTCTGATATGACTGCTGGATCCGTTTGATGGTTTGCAATTTTTCCGCCTGCCGGGCGATCTTCTCGTTGAACGCCTGGTAGATGACGTCTTGATCCGCATCAAGAAGAACCCGGATCTCCTCAATGGAGAAGTCTGCGCTCTGCAGGTTTTTGATCTTCACAAAGGTCAGTGCCTGCTCCTCCTCATAATAGCGATACCCGGACCAGGGGTCCACCTTGGCTGGTTTCAGCAGATCCACCCGGTCATAGTACCGCAGAGTCTGGGGGTTGCAGCCGCACAGGCGGGCAAAATTCTTGATGGTCATATCGTTACCTCCTCTCTGCAACCGTTATATCATTGCAGTTTGCTGTAAGGTCAATACCCATTTTCAATTATTATAGGGGGAAAAAGAGGAAAAAAGCAACCCGGGGCTTGATTCTTCCGTCCGTATCACATACCATGGAGACAGCTTATACAAGGAGGACGGCCATGAAACGGATACTCTGTTTGGGGGACTCCAACACCTTCGGCTATGATCCCCGTTCTTATTTTGGCTCCCGCTATTCTGCCCAGGTGCGATGGACGGGACGGCTGAAGAGCGAAGGCTGGGAGGTCATCAACTGGGGGGAGAACGGGCTGTCTATCCCGAAACAAAGAAACCTTCCGGAGTTGTCGGCGCGAATCCGCAGATGTCTCCCGCTGAACGCCGTCACGGTGATGCTGGGGAGCAACGACCTGCTGGAGGGGGCAGCCCCGGCAGAAGTCGGGACGCGCATGGAGATGTTGCTGCGCTGTGTCGTGGAGAGCGCAGGCGGTGCGCGGATCATTTTGATTGTCCCGCCGCCTATGGAGCGAGGCACTTGGGTGTCAGACCGGACGCTGATTGATCGCTCGGCGGAACTGTGCGCGGTATATCGCCGTCTGGCGGACAAGGTGGGCATTACCTTTGCCGACGCGGGGGCGTGGAACGTGGCTCTGGCCTATGACGGCGTCCATTTTCTGCCGGAGGGCCATGCCGCCTTTGCCCGGGGACTGCAGAGGCTTTTGGAGGAGGAATAATCGCCGGCATGGAGGAAACAGCCTGCGCACAACCACCAGTTGAAAAATCTCCAACGAATTGCGTGTGGACATTCCAGCCCCAGGGCCGTATGCTATAGACGAACCGGTTCCCAGAACGCAAATAAGGAGAAGTGAACATGAGTATCGGAGACAAGATCCGCAGGCTGCGAAAGGTAAAAAAGCTGACCCAGGAGCAGCTGGCGGAGTATCTGAACATCTCCTCCCAGGCCGTCAGCAAATGGGAGACGGGCCTGTCCAGCCCGGATATCGACATGCTGCCCCGGCTGGCGGTGTTTTTCGGTGTCACGGTGGATGAGCTGCTGGACTTTGACCGCCACCGGATCGACCGGGAGGTGGACGCCCTGGTGGCCGAGTCCGTGCCCCTGCGGCAGGACCCGGGACGAGCGGAGGCATTTTACCGCCGGGCGCTGGAGAAATACCCCAACAACGAGGTGCTGCTCAACTGCCTGCTGATGGTCATCCCCAGCCACAGAGCGGAGGAGAAGATCCGGATCGGTGAGCGGCTGCTGGACTGCACCACGGACGACGAGATCCGGTTCGATGTATGTCGCCTGCTGGCCCAGACCTGCCACACCATCGGGGAGAACACCATGGCGGAATACTACCTGGCGAAGCTGCCGGAGGTGTATTTTCTGAAAACGGAGGTGGCCGTGTCCATTCGGACAGGGGAGTCCCAGTTGAAGGAGATCCGGAAGACGGAGAACGTGTGCTTCCGCATCCTCACGGAGATGCTGGCCCAGCGTATGCGCCGGGAGGGGGACGAGCGTTATCAATCCCTCGCCCGGGATCTGCTGGCGCTGTACGGGGCGATGGATGAAGACCACGCAGACCATGCCGAAAAGCTGGCGTCTATGCTGGAGGACGGGTCAATAGCAGAGTTTTGACAAAACGGAAAATGCCGGGCGCAGATCATCTGCGCCCGGCATTTTTATTGGCAAAGCTATCTGATCAAGCGCCCTGCAAAATATTGCTCCTGGAAGTGGATCTTTTTCAGGATCTCCTGATCTGTGTAATCCCTTCCGTCCAGAGAGACGATCCACTTATCCTCTGCATCGTCGGTACGGTGATACACAGCGATGACCTTGCCCCGAAACGTGTCAATGGCGCGGTCTGTCCCCAGAATATAGACGTCCTGTTCTTCGCCGTCCCCGGCGCAGAAATCTTCCGCATAACCGTAGTTGATGGGATAGATCATGTCCGGGTAACGGGGGTGCACGCTTCCCAGAGGCCGGTCTATCTTCCCGTGGACGGTTTTTCCGATGATGTCCGGGCGTTCATGGTTCATATCATACCTTTTCATAAGAGTCAATCCCTCATCCAATACGGCATCTCTGGCACCTCGTCAGGACCCAACGGTACCTTGACGTCGGTGCGCTCAGGGCCGTAGAGGGCCTTGTGCCACGCCATGATATCCGACGGTTCCAAACCGTCGGTGTTGGCCAGCAGAGCCTGCCAGCGCATGCCGCAGGTGGCCATCTCGTAGGCGGGCGTGAAGCCGTTTCGCCGGTAGAAGCCGATGCGGCGGAGACGGATGGTGTTCTCGGCATCACTGTCGCCGGGTACCGGCAGCTCCGACTCCGTGACGATGGGAAAGCCCCGCTCCTTCAGTCTGGTGAGGATGGCCGCACCCAAACCGCCGCAGCGCAGTTTGGCGCTGACACCCAGATAGTCCAGCAGGACCAGGGGGATGTCCGCCTGTCGCCACAATGTGGCGTAGCCCAGCATACGCCCTCCGTCAAATAGCCCCCACAGCTGATACCGCCCCTGAGCCGCCAGGTCCAGAATGTCCGGCAGCGGTTTGCGCTCGTTCTCCGCAAAGGCCTCGGAAAACTCCACCGCGTACCAGTATTCAATCTCCTGCCGGGTCATCTGCCGGAATTCCATCTGACACCCTCCCTGCATGTGGCGTTGATCCCACTATATCACATCTGGTCTGAAAACACAACGGAGCGCGGTGTAACGGCAGCCTGGATCAAAAAGACCTCGCAGCCCATGAAGGCCGCGGAGTCAATATATGAGAGAGGTTTATTTCGGATAAATGCGCCGGATGCGATCCACACCGGAGCCGCCGCCGGTGATCAGCGGCACATGCTCCAGGATGAGGCTGGAGGTATCCAGACCGTACCAGCGGGTCTTGGAACCGGCAACCTTGCGGATGGCGTACTTGATGTGGAGCACCAGCTCATCCAGACTGGAGAGCTCCGTCTTGGTGGTGACGGACTTGTGGATGATGCAGAACTTGAAGCTGCCCACAGTAGAGGGACCGTAGATGGAGTAGCGCCTGTCCTGGGCGGGCAGCTCGCCGCTCTCCTGCAGATCCTGCACGATCTGCCGCAGAAACACGTTGACCCGGGGACTGCACTTGAAGCCCAGATTCAGCGTGATGCGGTAGATGAAATCGGTGCCGTAGGTCTCCACCTGGTAGGTCATTGTATCGGGCTCGTTGAGCACGTTGACGCTGACGAACCAGTAGGCCTCGGCCCGCTTGGCGTCCTTGTCCAGAATGGAGTAGAGAATGTCACGATCCATGAAGTCGGAGTTGCGCTTACCCTCCAGATACACCAGGTTGTGAGTCAGCAGCGTGATGGTCCAGATCACCAGGGACAGCGATCCGATAATGAAAGCCTCGTCCGTCTGGCCGATACTGCCGTTCCCCTCCAGGATGGATTTCATCACGTACATAGGGGAGGTGCCGATATCGCCGTAGACGATACCGATGGTCACCAGGATCATGCCAGCTGAAATTTGTGCCGGGCGGATGTCTTTTCCGCTCCCGGCATATGCAAAGTATTGTTCATGGAATTATCCTTTCACGAAAGGGATCATTTCCTGTTAATTCAATCAGATAATTTATTTTTTTACCACAATCTGCCATGGATTGGCAAGCATTTTCCGCCTGACCCGGGAGGGCGGGACACATGAAACGGGGGAGGGCCTTGTAATTCGGCGATACGTGTGGTATAATCCCACTCCAAATAAGAGACACGGCAGGAGATATAATATGACGTTATCGAGGGAAGAGCAGAGCCGTCTGCTGGATTGCATGCTGGATATGGGAGATCTGCTGCTGGACGCCGGTGCGGAGATCGGCCGGGTGGAGGATACTCTGGAGCGGATCGGGCGGGCATACGGAGCGGAGCGGATGGAGGTGCTGGTGATCACGGCCATCATCAGTATCACCATGGAGTTCCCGGGACAGGGGTCCATGACCGAGACGCGGCGTATTCGTTCCTCCGGGCAGACGGATTTTTACCGGGTGGAAAAGCTCAACGCCATGAGCCGGCAGTGCTGTGTCCAGCCTCTGCCACTGGATGAGCTTCGCCGGCAGATCGACATTGTGGCGGCGGGAAAAAAGTCCTTTTCCGAGCGGCTTTGGGGCAGCGTGCTGGTGGGCGGCAGCTTTGCCGTCTTCTTCGGCGGCAGCCTGTGGGACGGTCTGGCGGCGGCGACCTTTGCCGTGCTGATCTTTCTGTTGCAGGACCGTCTGGGCCGCACGAGACTGAACTCCGTAGCCTTCAACCTGCTGATCTCCCTGATCGTGGGACTGGGTGTGGGCCTTGTGACAGCTGTGATCCCGGGACTTCACATGGATATGATCCTCATCGGCGACATCATGCTGCTGATCCCCGGCCTGGCCATGACCAACGCCATCCGCAACCTGCTGGTGGGCGATACCATCTCCGGTGCGGTGCGTCTGGCGGAGAGCCTGATCTGGGCTGCGGCGCTGGCCGGCGGCTTCATGGTGGCGCTGACCATTGTCAATGCCCTGCGCTGAGAGGAGGAACGGCATGACAGAACTGACGAAGATTATCATCCAACTGGTCACGGCTTTCCTGGGTTCCGGCGGATTCAGCATGCTCTTCGGCCTGCGACGCCGGTACCTGGTGCTGGCCTCTATGGGCGGCATGCTGGGCTGGGTCATCTATCTGGCGGTGAATGCCTGGCTCCACAGCGGATTTCTCTCCTGCCTGGTGGCGGCGGCCTTCGGCCTGGTTTATGCCGAGGTGCTGGCCCGACGGCTGAAAACGCCGGCAACTCTGTTTGTGATCCCTGCCATCGTGCCGCTGGTGCCCGGCGGCACCCTGTACTATGCCATGAGCTATGCCGTCCGCGGGGAGTTGGATGCCGCCCGGGAGTACGGACTGGAGACGCTGGAATATGCCCTGGCCATTGCCGCAGGAATCAGCTTCGTGGTGGCCCTGCGGGAATTGCAGATGAAAAAGCAGTAAATGTGAACCGCTTCGGGCCGCCGGAGCGGTTCTTTCTTTGCCCTGTGCGCCTTGCCAGGTCAATCGCTTTGGGGTATACTATATAATCAATAGAACAATAAATTCGGGAGATCATCGGCTGGCCCGGCGATGTGGCAATGGATCAGGAGGGAGAACGGACATGACACAACTGGAGCGGATCACCCATTACGAGGAGATCCTGGACAAAATCGACGCCGCAGTAAGCGACCTGGATCGGGTGCTGGAGACCTTTGACGCGGTGCAGCCACTGGTCCGGGAGCTGGACGACTATTACGGCAGCGACGACTGGCGGCAGGACTACGCTGACGACGAGGCAGGCAGACTGCCCGCCGACCTGAAGCGGGGAGTTCTCAGCGAGGACGGAGTTTACGATGCCCTTACCGACAACCGGGAGCTGCTGGCCCGGATGCTGGAGACTGTGGTCCGGTCCATGAGGGGATAGCCATGCTGCACGAATTTGACGCGGTTTTGCTTCGCAGCGGGGACATGGACGCCGCCTACGTGGTGGTGCCGGTGGATATCCGGACGGTGTACGGCAAGGGCCGTCTGGCGGTCCGCGCCACTTTTGACGGTCAGCCCTATGACGGGCAGGTGGTGCGGATGGGTACGCCGGACTACATCATCGGCGTACGGAAGGATATCCGCCGGAAAATCGGCAAGACCTTCGGCGACACAGTGGCAGTGACCATCCGGCCCAGAGAGGAGTGCCATGAATAAGGAGGAACTGTTGCGATACGCCCTGGATACCTACGGCGCGGAGCCGGAATACCTGTGGCAGAAATATCCCAACAGCTTCGTCCTGCGTCACGCCAACAACCGCAAGTGGTTTGCCGTGGCGCTGGACGTGGATCGCCGCAGACTGGGGCTGCCCGGTGAGGGCGTGGTCTACGTGCTGGACGTGAAGTGTGGCCCCATTTTAGGCGGCTCCTTTCTGGGAACGCCCGGTGTGGTGCCGGCGTGGCACATGAATAAAAGCCAATGGCTGGGTGTGCTGCTGGATGGTTCGGCCCAGGATGAGCTGACCCGCCAGCTCCTGGATATCAGCTATGACAAGACGAAAGGGAGGATCTGACCATGGTGCGGACGATCGTAAAGGACCCCGTCTTTCTGGCGCAGAAGTCGTCGCCCGCCACGGCGGAGGACCTGGATGTAGGCCGGGACCTGCTGGACACGCTGGAAGCCCACCGGGACGGCTGCGTGGGCATGGCCGCCAACATGATCGGCGCGGCCAAGCGGATCATCGTCTTTGATGACGGCGGAACAGCCCGGTTGATGTTCAACCCGGAGATCATCCGGCGGGAGGGACCTTATTCTGCGGAGGAGGGATGCCTGTCCCTACCCGGCACGCGGCCTGCCAAGCGGTATCGCTCCATCAAAGTGCGGTATCAGAATGAGCAGTTCCAGATGAGGCTGAAAACCTTTGCGGGCTTTACCGCCCAAATCATCCAGCACGAGGTGGACCACTGCGACGGCATCCTGATCTGAAGAAAAAACGGGCCGCTCCTTTCGGAACGGCCCGTTGGTTGCGTTACCGGTTTCCCAACTGCCAGAAGGCCACGGCGCTGGCGGCGGCCACGTTGAGGGAGTCCACCCCATGGGACATGGGGATGCGGACGGTGTAGTCGCAGCGGGCAATGGTGTCGGCACTGAGACCATCCCCCTCG
>CACZNU010000052.1 GCA_902782615.1 Oscillospiraceae bacterium
CAGGCACTTGCGGAACTTGATGCCGGCGCACTTGCCGCCCTCGGTGACGATCTCGGTCTGGCCCCAGCCGGCGTGGATGGTGATGCCGTCCCGCTCGCACTCGCCCCGGTCCTCTTCGCCCATGGGCATCTCGTCATAGGACTCCAGGCAGTACAGGTTCACACTCTCAGCGCCGCAGCGGACGGCGGTGCGGGCCACGTCGGCGCCGATGTTGCCGCCGCCGATGACCACCACCTTGCCGGAGAGCTTGCCGCCGTCGCGGAGGTTCACGTCGCGCATAAAGTCGATGCCGGAGATTACGCCCTCGGCGTCGTCGCCGGGCACGTTCAGCCTGCCGCCGGACTGGAGGCCGACAGCCACGAAGAAGCCCTTAAAGCCCTGGTCACGGAGCTGCGGGATGGTCACGTCCCTGCCAACCTCCACGCCGCAGCGGAATTCCACACCAAGCTCCCGGAGGATGTCGATCTCGGCGTCCACCACGTCTTTCTCCAGACGGAAGGAGGGGATGCCGTTGGTCAGCATGCCGCCCATGCGCGCTTCCTTCTCAAACACAGTGGGGCGGTAGCCCTTCTCCGCCAGATAGTAGGCGCAGCTGAGGCCGGCGGGGCCGCCGCCGATAATGGCGATCTTCTCGTCAAACTCGCCCTGGACCTTGGGGATGACCTTCCCGGGGATGAACCGGGTCTCGGCGTCCAGATCCTGCTGGGCGATGAACCGCTTGACCTCGTCGATAGCCACGGCCTGGTCAATGGTGCCGCGGGTGCAGGCGTCCTCGCAGCGGCGGTTGCAGATACGGCCGCAGACGGCGGGGAAGGGGTTCTCCCGCTTGATGAGCTGCAGGGCCTCTCTATACTTGCCCTGGGCCGCCAGCTTCAGGTAGCCTTGGACGGCAATGTGGGCCGGGCAGGCGGTCTTGCAGGGGGCGGTACCGGTGTCGTGGCAGTTGATGCGGTTGTTGTCCCGGTAGTCCTCGTCCCACATGTGGGGGCCCCAGGGTGCCTCACTGGGCAGCACATGTCTGGGATATTCCACCTGGCTGCCGTCGGCACGGCACAGCTTCTGGCCCAGCTTCACGGCGCCGGCGGGGCAGTACTCCACACAGCGGCCGCAGGCCACACAGTTGTCCTTCTCCACGTGGGCCACGTAGGCCGAGCGGGACATGTTGGGGGTGTTGAACAGCTGGGAGGTCCGCAGGGCGTAGCAGACGTTGACGTTGCAGTTGCAGATGGCGAAGATCTTGTTCTCGCCGTCGATGTTGGTGATCTGATGGACGAAGCCGTTGTCCTCGGCCTTCTTGAAGATGGCCAGGGCCTCCTCTCGGGTGATGTACCGGCCGCCCTTGTTGGTCTCCACCACGTAGTCTGCCATATCGCCCACGGCGATGCACCAGTCGTGGAAATCGTCGGCGCAGCCCTCGTCATAGGTGCGGCGGGACATGCGGCAGGAGCAGGGACTGGCGGCGTATTTGCCGTCATACTTATCCAGCCAGTGAGAGATGTGCTCCAGGGACAGGGACTCTTCTTCCAGGTTGATGGCTTTCTCCACCGGGATCACGTGCATGCCGATGCCGGAGCCTCCGGGGGGCACCATGGGGGTGACCTTCTCCAGAGGCAGGAAGGTCATGCGCTCGAAGAAGCGGCCCAGCTCCGGGTGCTCATTGAGCAGATCCTCGTTCATGTTGGTGAACTCGCCCACGCCCGGCACAAACATGGGCAGGACCCACCGCTTCTCGTGGTTGGGATTGTTGCCGTCCAGGTTCTCCCAGTTGTACTCCAGCAGGCCGGTCCAGGACATGTGCTCCAGCATTTTGGCGAGCTTTTCGTCCTCAATGCCGGACAGCGCCTTGAGCTGCTGGAAGGTCTTGGGCTTGCGGACGCCCATCTTCAGGGCCAGCTCGGCCTCCTCATCGGAGGCGATGGCGGCCAGGGCCCAGTACTCGGGGTCGTCCTTGGTGAGCTTCTTCATGCCCAGATGGTAGGGGATGCGGTCGGTGATCATTTTGCCCAGCTTGACGATGCTCTCCCGGATGGGGCCGTCGTCCTTGATATAATCGGGCTTGGGGATATCGCGAACAGACATCGGCGTTTCCTCTCTTTCCTGATTCTGCGCGCCAGAGCGCGAATTACACTTAACCATTTTATATTCTACAGGAAATCCCCGGTTTTGACAATCTTTTTCCCGCATGAGTTCGGGGAAAAAACCCTGCTTTTTTCAGCAAAAACGCCTGTCTGACGCCTCAGAAGACAGGCAAACCGGGCAAAGGGGAGGAAAGCGACAAAACCACTGGAAATAACTGGAAAAAAGGATTGAAGCCGGGGGCATAGATGTGATATAATAACATCAAATGTCGGTTTGTCGATAGGCCAACAAAAACGGGGGTCTGCAGAGCCATCCGGAGCGGCAAAAGACGCGTCTTTTGCCCAGGAGAGGCAGCGACCTGTGGGGGGCTGTCGCAGAACGGAAAGGACCGATAATCAGTTTCTGCCGAAAGGAGGAGCTCATATGTATATGGATGCCGTCAGAGAGATCCAGAAGCTGGAGGAGCAGGTGGAGCAGGCCAAGGTCCGGGCCAGAGCGCAGGCCAAGGATGCCCTGGACACCGTGGAGAAGGACGGTCGCGCCCTGCTGGCCGCTACGCGCCAGGAGATCCGGGAGGCGGATGCCCTGGCCATGGCGGAGTGCGAGGAGCAGGCCGGCCGGCAGCGCCAGGAAGTGCTGCAGAACGCCGAATCCCAGTGCCGGACGCTGCGCCGCCAGGCGGAAAGCCGCATGGACGAAGCTGTGGCGCAGATCGTCGGAAGGGTGGTGGGACGCTGAATGGCCATTGTCAAAATGAAGCGCGTTCGGCTCATCGCCCTGGAGAGCGACCGGGACACTTTGTTCCGCCGGCTTCAGAGGATGGGCTGTCTGCAGCTGAGCGAGCCGCCCTCTGATGAGGCGGAGTGGCAGGAGCTGCTCCACCGGGAGGACGACCTCACCGCGGACCGGCAGGCTAAGCTGCGCCTGCTGCAGAATGCGCTGGAGACCCTCAAGCGCTATGCGCCCCAGAAGACGGGACTATTGGCGCCCCGCCCCATGGTGAGCGAGAGTGATTTTTTGGACGAGAGTCAGTTGGCCGCCCACCTGGCCATTGCCGGGGAGGTCAGCGACCACGCCGCCGAGCTGAACCGCCTGGGCATGCAGGAGTCCCGTCTCCTCAGCGAACAGGCTTCGCTGGTGCCCTGGCAGGAGCTGGACGTGCCCATGGAGCTCACCGCTACACGGGCGGTGGACATCATCACCGGCACCGTTCCCGGCCCGGTGGACTTTGAGAAGATGCAGGCCCAGCTGGCGGACCGGGTGGAGGAGGCGGCGATCTACCGCCTGTCCCAGAGCGGCGAGCAGCAGTGTCTGCTGCTGATCTGCCACCGCTCCGCCACTGAAGCGGCGCTGGAGGTGCTGCGGGGCTACGGCTTCAACACCGGCCAGCTGAAGGGCTGGCAGGGCACCGTAGGGGAGAACGCCGACCGGATCGCCGGCGAGCTGGAGAACCTCCGCCGCGCCAAGGAGCTGGAGCTGGAAGCTCTGGTGGATCTGGGCGACCGGCAGGACGACCTGCGCCTTGCCGCGGACCGGATCTCCACCCAGCTGGATCAGGAGGTCAACCGCCACCGGCTGCTGACGGATCAGAAGATCTTTTGCCTCCGGGGCTGGGTCCCGGCGGACCGCGCCGGAGAGCTTACCGGACTGCTGGACCAGTTCGACTGCGCCTGGGAGCTGGCCGATCCTACCGAGGAGGAGATCCCGGAGGTACCGGTGCAGCTGAAGGGCAACCGGTTTACCCGGTCCATGAACTGCATCACCGAGCAGTACTCTCTGCCCGCCTACAACGGCATCGACCCCAACCCCGTCATGGCCCCCTTCTTCATCCTGTTCTTCGGCATGATGATGGCGGACATGGCCTACGGCATCCTGATGATCGCGGGATCGGCGCTGTTCCTGAAGAAGAAGCGGCCTGCCGACCCCAGCTTTATGGAGATGATCTTCTGGTGCGGCATCAGCACCTTCATCTTCGGCGCACTGACCGGTGGCTTCCTGGGCGACTTTATCCCCCAACTGTGTCGGATCATCAACCCCAGCAGTACGTTTGAACTGCCGGCGCTCTTCACGCCCCTTAACGACACCATGATGGTCATGGCCGGATCCATGGTGCTGGGCCTTATCCAGATCATCACCGGCATGACGGTCAGCGTGGTGAAGAAGACGAAGGAGGGGCATTTCGCCGACGCCCTGTGGGATGAGATCACCTGGTGGGTGATCCTGGCGGGCCTGGCGCTGATGGTGCTGAAGATCGGCACCGTAGGCGGCGTGCCCGTGGTGCTGGTGATCGGCGGACTGATGCTGATCTACGGCTCCACCCGCAACGCCAAGGGCTTCGGCAAGGTGGCCGGACTGATTTCCGCCATCTACAACGGCGTCACCGGCTTTTTCAGCGATACCCTGTCCTATGTGCGTCTGATGGCGCTGATGCTGTCCGGCTCGGTCATCGCCCAGGTTTTCAATACGCTGGGCGCCACCTTCGGCAACGTGATCGGGTTCGTGATCATCTCCCTGATCGGCAACGCATTGAACCTGGCGCTGAACCTGCTGGGCTGCTACGTCCACGATATGCGCCTGCAATTCCTGGAGTTTTTCAACCGCTTTTACCGCGGCGGCGGCAAAGCGTATCAACCCCTGTCACTTCAATCCAAACATGTAGAAATCATTAAGGAGGACAAATAAAATGGCTGCTTTTTTTGAATCTTTCGGCGGACTGGGTCTTGCGTTCCTGGGCGCCGCTCTGGCTGTTGGCCTGTGCTGCATCGGTTCCGCCCGCGGCACCGGCATGGTGGGTGAGGCCGCTGCCGGCCTGACCAGCGAGGATCCCGAGAAGTCCACCAAGTGCCTGATCCTGCAGGTGCTGCCCGGTACCCAGGGCTTGTACGGTCTGGTGGCCTGGTTCTTTGTCCTGCTGCAGATCGGTGTGTTCGGCGGCAGCGGCATGCAGCAGCTCTCCGTGCAGCAGGGCCTGGCCGTGTTTGCCTCCTGCCTGCCCATCGCCCTGGGCGGCTGGCTCAGCGCCATCTACCAGGGTCGCGTGGCCGCCGCTGCGGTGAACATCGTGGCCAAGCACCCCGAGGCTTCCACCAAGGGCATTATCTTCTGCGGTATCGTGGAGTTCTATGCCATTCTGTCCCTGCTGGCCACCATCCTGCTGCTCATGAACGCCCTGTAAGGAGGGTGCCATGAACGGATTGGAAAAAATCAACGCCCATATCCAGCGGGACGGCCAGGCCGAGGTGGACGCCATCCTGGCCGAGACCGGCAAGCGCATCGAGGTGGCTCAGGCCGGCTACCGGGCCCAGGCCCGTCAGCTGACGGCTGACGCCCAGGCCAAACGGGAGCGCGCTGTGGCCGATCGGCTGGAGCGCCTGGCCGGCAGCGCCGACATGGAGCGCCGCCAGATGCTGCTTGGGGCCAAGCAGGCCTGCATCGACGAGGCATTCGACCGGGCGGCCAGGGCTCTGCGCTCTTTGCCCCGGGAGGAGTACATCGCCCTGCTGGCCAGGACTGCCGCTTCTGCCGGCGCCGGAGACGAGGAGATCGTCCTCTCCGCTGCCGACCGGGAGCAGGTGGGCCAGGCCGTAGTGGATGCCGCCAACGCCAACGGCGCCGCCTTCACCCTGTCCGACGAAACCAGGGAACTGGGCGGCGGTCTGGTGCTGAAGCGGGGGAAGGTGGAGGTCAACTGCGCCTTTGAAACCCAACTGCGGCAGCTGCGCCAGGAGATGGCGTCGGACGTGGCCCGCGTCCTGTTTGACTGAAAGGGGGCATCCCTTTGGCAAGAAAACCGAAGGACACGGATTATCTGTTCCTGTCCGCCAGCATCCGCAGCCGGGAGCGGGAGCTTCTGACCCGGTCCCACGTGGACCGTATGCTCCACGCCGCCACGGTGGCCGAGAGCGCTCAGGTTCTGAACGAGTTGGGCTATCCGCCCTTTGACCCCGGCAGCGAGACCGGGCTCAACGAGGCCATCGCCCAGGTGCGCTCGACCATGTTCCACGAGCTGGAGCAGCAGATGCCGGACAAGGGCATTCTGGACGTGTTCAAGCTGAAATACGATTATCACAATCTTAAGACCATCATCAAGAGCCGGGGTGGCGACGTGCGCCACCTGCTGCTGGATGCGGGACGCGTCCGGGCGGAGGAGATGGATGCCAGGTTCCGTCAGACGGGGAAGTGGGACTTCCTGTCCCCTGTCCCCGCGGCTGCGGCCCGGGAGGCCGCCCGGGTCCTGGCGGAGACAGGCGATCCCCAGCGCAGCGACTTCGTACTGGACCGGGCCTATTTCTCCGAGCTGCTGACCATGGCCAAGGCCACCGGCTGTGAATTCCTGATCGCCTATGTCCGCACCCTGATCGATGCGGCCAACCTCCGCTCCGCCGTCCGCACCCTGCGGATGCACCGGGCCGGGACCTTCCTCCAGCAGGTGCTGTTTGAGGGCGGTGCCGTGTCGGTAAGCCGGATTTTGGCCGGCGTCAACGACGGCGTGGCGGAGCTGTACCGGGCCACACCGCTGGCCCGTGCCGCTGAGCTGGGCCAGGAGGCGGTGTCCGGCGGCAGCCTGACCGCCTTTGAGAAGGCCTGCGACAATGCTGTGCTGGCCCGTGCCGCCGCCTCCCGCAGCGTCCCCTTCGGACCGGAGGTGCCCATTGGCTACGTGGTGGCCCGGGAGAACGACTTCACCTCCGCCCGGATCATCCTTTCCGGCCGCCTGGCGGGGCTGGACGCCGATACCATTCGTGAAAGGCTGCGTGATAGCTATGTATAAGATCGCCGTCATTGGCGACCGGGACAGCGTGCTGGCCTTCAAGGCTCTGGGACTGGACGTCTATTTCGCCCAGACCGCGGAGGAGGCCCGTTCCACCCTGCACCGCATCGTGCATCAGGAGTACGCCGTCATCTATCTGACGGAGCAGCTGGCCACCCCCCTTCAGGGGGAGATTGCCAGGTTCAAAGATACCGCCATCCCCGCCATTATTCTGATCCCCGGCAAGTCCGGCTCCCTGGGCCTGGCCGAGGCCGCCCTGCAGAGCGCGGTGGAGCGCGCTGTAGGCGCGGACATCTCTTGAAAGGAGAGCATTGCGAAGAAATGGGTAAGATCATCAAAGTATCCGGTCCGCTGGTGGTGGCGGACGGCATGGCCGATGCCAACATGGCCGACGTCGTCCGCGTGGGTCCCCAGCGTCTGATTGGAGAGATCCTGAATATGACCGGCGACCGGGCCTCCATCCAGGTCTATGAGGAGACCTCCGGCCTTGGTCCCGGCGCCGATGTGGTGACCACCGGCGCGCCGCTGAGCGTGGAGCTTGGCCCCGGCCTGATCGAGAACATCTACGACGGCATCCAGCGGCCGCTGGAGGAGATCGTCAAGCGGGTGGGCGCCAACATCACCCGCGGCATTGAGGTGCCTCCTCTGCCCCGTGACAAGAAGTGGCAGTGGACTCCCACGGCAAAAGTGGGCGACGCTGTCATCGGCGGCGACGTGCTGGGCACTGTGCCGGAGACCTCCTCCGTGCTCCACAAGATCATGGTGCCCAACGGCGTCCGCGGCAAGGTCGAGTGGCTGGCCGAGGCCGGCGAGTACACTATCCAGGATACCATCGCCAGGGTCCGTACAGAGAAGGGTGAGCTCCGGGAGCTGACCATGGTCCAGAAGTGGCCGGTCCGTGTGGGCCGTCCCTATCAGAAGAAGTTCCCGCCGGTGACGCCCCTCCAGTCCGGCCAGCGCGTCATCGACACCATGTTCCCCATCGCCAAGGGCGGTACCGCCGCCGTGCCCGGCCCCTTCGGCTCCGGCAAGACGGTGGTGCAGCATCAACTGGCCAAGTGGTCCGACGTGGACATCGTGGTCTACATCGGCTGCGGCGAGCGCGGCAACGAGATGACCGACGTGCTGCGGGAATTCCCCGAGCTGACTGATCCCCG
>CACZNU010000053.1 GCA_902782615.1 Oscillospiraceae bacterium
TCGTTGGTATAGTTGTCGAAATAGCCCTGGATGTAGACGATGGGGGTGCCCTTGTCGCCGGAGCCGGAGGTCAGGTCGCACAGGGAGCCGATCAGGTCGGTGAGGTTCCGGGGGGTGGTGCCCTCGGAGATCATGTTGCCCACCAGGGAGACCTTGGCATCCTTGGCCCGGATCTTCTCGGAGATGGCCTTCTGCAGCGCCTCGCCGCTGAGGTCGGCGAAGTCCTTGTCAGCCAGGTACTTCAGCTTCAGCTCGTTGGGGGTGCCCACGAGACCCGCGGTGTAGCCGGGGGAGACAACGGGGTCTGCCAGCTCCCAGATCTTGCCGGCGGGATCCTTGAAGGCGCCGTCGCCGTAGACCATGGCCTCGATGTGGCGGCCGGTGGCCTCGCTCATCATCTTGCCGATGGCCTCCGCCACCGCCATGGTGTCCCGGGGGAAGAGCTTGATGCGTTCCTCGTCGGCCTTGTTGGAGCCCAGCAGGCCGTATCTCTCGTTGTAGCCGCTGCCGTCCACGGGGGCGTTGAGCAGATCGTCCAGACCCAGCACCACCTTGGCGCCGGCGGCGGTCAGCAGCCGCTTGGAGCGGGCGCGGGTGTGGATATCGCAGCAGATGACGGTGTCGGTGTAGTCCAGGATGGTCTGGACCCGGTTGGCGAAGACGATCTCCGCCTGAGCGCCCATGGACTCGATCAGCTCCTGGTAGTAGGCCACGTAGTCCACGCCGGTGAAGGGGTGGATCACCGTGCCGAAGGCGGCGCGGAAGCGCCGGAGATCCAGCACGTCGTGCCAGGGATCGATACCGGCCTCATCCAGCTGATCCAGGCTCACCAGATGGTTGCCCACCTCGTCGGCGGGATAGGACAGCATCAGCACCACCTTCTCGCAGCCGCCGGCGATGCCCTTGAGCAGCAGGGAGAAGCGGTTGCGGCTGAGGATGGGGAAGGTGACGCCCACGGTCTTGCCGCCGGTCTTGGCCCGCACGTCGGCGGAGATCTGGGCCACCGTGGCGTAGTTGCCCTGGCAGCGGGCCACCACGGATTCGGTCACGGCCACCACGTCCTTGTCCCGGGCCTCGATGTGATTCTCACGCAGAGCGGTCAGGACGGAATCGGTGACGCCCTTGACAATGTCGTCGCCTTCGCGGAAGATGGGGGCGCGGACGCCCCGCACCACGGTACCGATGGTTCTGCTCATATAGAAACAACTCCTTCGTCAGTATATTGTCAATTCCGGGGAAAAGATCAAACCCAAAAAAGAAGTATAAAACAAAATACAAAATAAGTAAAGTATTATTTTTTGATGCAATGTATTAGAACAGCTTAAGAAAAGGGAAAGAGGCGCTGCCCGCTGGGCGGCGCCTCTTCCGGCAAAGATGTACTTACAGGTTGTACAGGGCGGAGAACTTCTCCTCCAGATAGTTGGCGTACACGGTGGGGTCGAAGGCCTCGCCGGTGGCCTTCTCAAAGAGCTCAACCGGACGGTACAGGCAGCCGTACTGCCAGATGTGCTGGCGGTTCCACTCGTTGATGGGGCCGAAGTCGCCGCGGCGCAGGCAGTCGTCCACGTCCACGGTCTCCTTCATCTTCCGCAGGAACTGGGCGCCGTAGGCGCTGCCCAGGGCGTAGGAGGGGAAGTAGCCCACGCTGCCGCCGGCCCAGTGGCTGTCCTACAGGACGCCCTGCTTGTCGTCGGGCACGTCCACGCCCAGGTACTCCTTGTACAGGCGGTTCCACTCACCGGGCAGATCGTGGACGGCCAGCTCGCCGGCCATGACGCGCTTCTCCAGCTCGTAGCGGACCAGCACGTGGAGGCAGTAGGTCAGCTCGTCGGCCTCGGTGCGGATGAGGGAGGGCTGGGCGCGGTTCAGAGCCCGGTACAGCTCCTCGGCGTTGTGACCCTCCATCTCGGCGGGAAAGACCTCCGCCAGGACGGGGAAGAGATAGTCGCAGAAGGCGCGGCTGCGGCCCAGCAGGTTCTCATAGAACCGGCTCTGGCTCTCATGGATGCCCATGGAGACGCCGCCGTCCAGGACGGTGTAGGCCAGGGACTCGTCGCTGCCGGTGTCATACAGGGCGTGACCGCCCTCGTGGATGACGCTGTAGAGGGAGGAGGCGAAGTCGTGCTCGTAGTAGTGGGTGGTGATGCGCTCGTCCAGATGGGAGCCCAGGCTGGTGGTGAAGGGATGCTCCGTGGTGGAAAGCCCCACGTGGAGGGGATCCAGGCCCATCACATCCATCAGCCGGCGGCTGAGCATGTCCTGACGGTCCTCGGGGAAGGTGCCCTGGAGCATGGACACGTCGATCTGGGGGGCGGCACAGACCTTCTGCAGCAGGGGCACGATGTGGCCCCGGAGGGTGGCAAAGAACTCGTCGGCCCGGGCCTTGTTCAAACCCTCCTCGTACTCATTGAGCCAGTAGTCGTAGGGGTCGGTGTCGGGGGCGCAGTAGCCGGCGAACTTCCTGGCGTCGGCAAAGATCTTTTCCAGATAGGGCTCGAACAGGGCAAAGTTGCTCTGCTCCTTGGCGGTGTGCCAGACGTCCTCCGCCTCCACGATCATCTTCTCGTGGGCGATATACTCCTCCATGGGGATCTTCTGCATCCGGCGGATATCCTTGAGCAGCAGGAAGACCATCCGCTGTTCCTTTTCGTCCAGCTCGGCCTTGTGCTCGTCCAGATACTCCAGCAGGGACACGGTGTCCTCGCCGGTGCTCAGCTGATACAGCTCCTCGCTCAGCACGCCCATGGTCTGGCCCCGGTTGGCGGCGGTGCCTCTGGGGGCGCCGGTGACGCCGTCGTAGTACAGCAGGCTCAGCGCATGGCCGTAGGCGGCCATCTTCTCCTGCAGGGCCTTGAGCTTGGTCTTGGCTTCTTCCAAAGTCATGTGTTGTGTTCCTCCTGTGATTGATTGTGGGGGAGTGCGAAACCGGAAAAGCCTCGCAGAGTTCGCGCCGCCGCAGCGGCGAAAGGAATGCAACCGTCATTTCCGACGACAGCTAACCCATAAGCTCGGCTGGCAAAATCAAAGCTTTTGAGCCCCACTTAATGTGTGACAGAAATTACACCGCCCAGGCGGCAAGTGTGCGAGTACAGCGAGTGCGCGCAGCAGGCTGCAATCCTATTCACGGGAATTGCTCTGCAATTTCCGTGAGTTAAAGGCCCATTTCCTTCTTGACCTCGGCGAAGCACTTGACGGCGAAGTCCAGGTCCTCCTTGGTGTGGCCGGCAGAGATCTGGGTACGGATACGGTCCTTGCCCTTGGGCACCACGGGATAGCAGAAGCCTACCACGTAGACGCCCTTATCCAGCATGCGGCGGGCGAACTCCTGGGCGATGCGGGGATCATACAGCATCACCGGGACGATGGGGTGCTCACCGGGCAGCAGGTCGAAGCCCAGCTTCTCCATCTCGGAGCGGAAGTAACGGGCGTTCTCGTGGACCTTGTCGCGCAGGGCGGTGGACTCCTCCAGCAGGTCGATGGTCTTCAGGGTAGCGGCGCAGATAGCCGGGGCCAGGGTGTTGGAGAACAGGTAGGGACGGCTGCGCTGACGCAGCAGATCCACGATGGGCTGACGGGAAGCGGTGTAGCCGCCGGAGGCGCCGCCCATGGCCTTGCCGAAGGTACCGGTGATGATGTCCACCCGGCCCATGACGCCGCAGAACTCGGAGGTGCCGCGGCCGTGCTCACCCATGAAGCCCACGGCGTGACTGTCGTCCACCATGGTCAGGGCGTCGAACTCGTCGGCCAGATCGCAGATGGCCTGCAGGTTGGCGATATAGCCGTCCATGGAGAACACACCGTCGGTGGCGATGATGATCTTCTTGCAGCCGGCGGCACGGGCGGCCTCCAGCTGGGCGCGCAGATCCTCCATGTTGTTATTCTTGTAGCGATAGCGGTGGGCCTTGCACAGACGCACGCCGTCGATGATGGAGGCGTGGTTCAGCTCATCGGAGATCACGGCGTCGTCCGGACCCAGCAGGGTCTCGAACAGGCCGCCGTTGGCGTCAAAGCAGGAGGAGTACAGGATGGTATCGTCGGTCTCCAGGAAGTGGCTGATCTTCTTTTCCAGCTGCTTGTGGATATCCTGCGTCCCGCAGATAAAGCGCACCGAAGCAACGCCATAGCCTCTTTCGTCGTATGTCTTCTTGGCTGCCGCAATCA
>CACZNU010000054.1 GCA_902782615.1 Oscillospiraceae bacterium
CGGGTCTTGCGCTGGGACACACGATCGCCGCAGAGATTCTTCATCATATCCACCATCTCCGGCTTGATGATGAACACCACCTTGGTGGAGCCGGCACGGATGGCGTCATAGATGGAGTACTCCATGAGAATCTCGCCGTTGGGGCCCACGCCGTCCACCTGTTTGTTGCCGCCGTAACGGGAGCCCATACCGGCCGCCATGATCACAAGCGCTGCTTTCATTTGCCACGTTCCTCCTTTTTTCTCCGCCCGCAGGCGGTATGTCCGGCGCAGGTGGCCGGACTCATATTCTCACAATTGCCAGTTTATCACAGATCCGGCGATTCAGCAAGCCGTTTCCCGCTCTTTTTCGCGAAATACCGACCCCGGCGCTCCGGTGTCCCCTTGTGTCGAAAAATTTTCTCTTTCGTTACAATTTATACTGGATTTTGTGATACAGTGTGTTTATAATATTATGCTGTGATTATTTCGACATCCGGCGCCATGATGCGCTGTCCTACATTAAAAGGAGAACCATATGAAACGGTTGAGAAACAACGCCCCTGATACTGAGGCCGCCCCGCGGCGGCGCCGGCGCACGCCGGTAGACCATTTCGGCACCATATCCATGATCGCTCTGCTGGCCTGCAGCCTGGTGCTGTTCGCCCGCCTGCTGGCCACCGACATGCTGGTGGGCAAAAACGTGTTTTTGCTGCTGGTGGGATTACTGGTCCTGAACGCGGTCAGCGTCATCATCCAGACCCCCCTGCGCCGGGACAAGACCGGCAAGCTGATCTGCGGCATCGCCGCCACGCTGGCGTCCCTGGGCATGCTGTGGATCATGTCCGGCGTGGGCTCCGCCGAGAGTACCCTGGCCCGCATCACCGGCCACTTTGTGGAGACGGACGTGATCGCCGTTATCGTCACAGCCGACGATCCGGCCCGGGACATCGGCGACACGGCGGGCTACACCTACGGCTATGCCGATCATCTGGACATCAGCAACACCAACGAGTTGATCGCCCATCTGGACGAGTCTCTGGGCGGATTGGATACCAGTCCCTGCGACTCTCTCACCGATCTGGTGGACGCCCTTTACGATGATAAGGTGGGCGCCATCATCCTCAACAAGGGCTATATCTCCCTACTGGAGGAGAAGGACGACTACAGCGACTTCTCCCAGCAGACCCGGATCATCTATGAGCACACCATTACCCATGAGATCGATCTGCCCTCCATCGCCGGGGACGTCACCTCCCCCTTCATCGTCTATTGCAGCGGCATCGACGCCCGGGACAGCGATCTCTCTGTCAAGAGCCGCAGCGACACCAACATCCTGGCGGTGGTCAATCCCTCCACCCGCCAGATCCTGCTGCTGAACACCCCCCGTGATTACTATCTTCCCCTGGCCTTCAACGGCGAGATGGATAAGCTGACTCATGCCGGCATGTATGGTATCAAGGAGTCCATGGATGTGCTGGATCTTCTCTATGGCACCGAGACCTCCTACTATGTCCGGGTGAACTTCAACGGGCTGGTAGATATTGTGGACGCCCTGGGCGGCATAACGGTGGAATCCCCCATGGAGTTTACCACCAACACCATGGAGATCCCTGACGAGAGCGGCGACGGCTTTATCCAGACATACTACTCCTTCCCGGAGGGAAAAGTCCACCTGAGCGGCCGGGAGGCCCTGGCCTTCTCCCGGGAGCGCTATTCCTTCGTCGATGGCGATAACCAGCGGGGCAAAAACCAGATGACCGTCATCAAGGGCATCGTGGACCGCGCCACCTCCCCCGCCGTGCTGTCCAATTTCCAGGGCCTGCTCAATGCCGTGTCCGACTCCTTTGTTACCAACATGGACTACGATCAGATCCTCAAGCTGGTGCGGATGCAGCAGAAGAGCAGCCAGGACTGGAACATCACCACCTATGCCGTGACGGGCGGGGACGGCGATCCCACCCAGTACACCTACACCTGCGGCTACGCCTGGGTCATGTGGCCCGACTATGAGTCGGTGAACACCGCCAAGGAACTGATCCGCCAGGTGCTGGACGGCGAGGTGCCGGTGGTACCCGAGGAGGATCCGGTGGAGAACTATTGATCCCCTCCCCCATTTGATTTTACCCTGTAAGGAGTGACCTGCCATGTCAAAGACGCAGAAAACCCTGGGGCATGTGTTCGCCCTGTTCACCATCGTGGTGTGGGGCAGCTGCTACGTACTGACCAAGAATCTGCTGGCCGCCGGCTACACCGCCATCCAGATCATCCCCCTGCGGATGGCCCTGGCCTATGTGGCCCTGCTGGTGATGCGGCCCAGATTTCTGCGTCTTCCCCTGAAGGATGAGCTGATGTTCGTGCTCATCGGCGTGGCCGGCGGCAGCTTCTATTTCTTCCTGCAGAACACCGCTCTCACCTATACCTACGCCGCCAACGTCAGTATCATCGTGTCCCTGTCCCCCATCTTCACCGTTATGCTGGCACAGCTGTTCAGCCGGAGAAACGAGAGGCTGGGTAAATTCGTCTACATCGGTTCGCTGGTTGCCATCGCCGGCGTGGTGCTGGTGGTGCTCAACGGCAGCCTCAACTTTCACCTGAGCCCGCTGGGCGATCTGCTGGCTCTGGCCGCCGCCATTGCCTGGGCCGTCTACTCTATCCTTATCAAGAAGTACACCGAGCGCTACGACAACTTCATCGTCACCCGACGGGTGATGCTGTGGGCCTTCCTCACCGCCATCCCTCTGATGCTGGCGGTGGACGGCATGCCGGATCTCGCTCCCCTGTTCACCCAGCCTAAGGTGCTGCTGAGCTGGCTGTTCCTGGCGGTATTCGGCAACGCCGTGTGCTTCGCCATCTGGAACATCGCCTTCCAGCGGTTGGGCGTGGTGGTCACCAACAACTACCTGTACGCCTCCCCCTTTGTGACGCTGCTGGTGGGCTGGCTGCTGCTCCATGAGCCCATCTCCCTCATGGGCATCATCGGCGCCGTGCTGATCACCGTGGGCGTGTTCCTGACCCAGAAGAGCGAGACCACCGACTGATTTCACCTGATACATAAAAGACCTCCCGCCGGC
>CACZNU010000055.1 GCA_902782615.1 Oscillospiraceae bacterium
AAATAGATCAGCGGCACACCGTGGTTGGACACGTGGGGCTCCAGTACGCGGATACCGGCTCTGCGAGACGCGTGGTAGTACACAGCGCGCCCTCCTTCCCTGTTACTTCTCCTCTTCCGGCATGATGTGGCCGTTCTCGTCCAGCGTGGCTCGGATCACGTGGCTGCGGGTATTGCGCACGATGTTGTCCAGCCGCATCCGGCTGGGGAAATCACCCAGCAGTGTGTAGGCCACGCCGTGCTTTTTCGCCCGGCCGGTCCGGCCGATGCGGTGGATATAGTACTCGTTCTCCTCCGGCACCTCGTAGTTGAACACTGCGTCCACGTCGTCCACATCGATACCGCGGGAGGCCACGTCGGTGGCCACGAAGATCCGCAGCTTGCCGTCCCGGAACCGCTGCATGATTTCTTCCCGCTTGCGCTGGGGGATGTCGCCGTGAATGCACTGGGCGTCCAGGCCCCGCATCTGCAGGAACTTGCAGAGCCGCTCCGTGCTGCCCTTGGTGTTGCAGAAGCAGATCACCCGGTCATATTCCTCCGCCTCCAGGATCCTGGCGATGGCGTCCACCTTACCCTCACCGGGCACATCAATGCGGTACTGGAGGATGTCGGGCTTATTCTCCTTGGTGGCCTGGACAGTGATCTCCACCGGGTCCCGTTGATAGACCCAGGAGATGTCCATCACCTCCCGGGAGATGGTGGCGGAGAACATGCCCAGATTCTGCCGGGAGGGGATCTTGTCCAGAATGCGGGTCACATCGTGGATAAAGCCCATATCCAACATCCGGTCCGCCTCGTCCAGGATGACGGTCTTCACCTCATTCAGCCGGACGGTGCGACGCTTCATATGGTCGCTGAGCCGGCCAGGCGTGGCCACCACGATCTGGGGCTTGCGGCTTAGGGCGTTGATCTGCTTGCCGATGGGCTGGCCGCCGTACAGGCACACCAGCCGCACCCCCTCATGGCACACGGCGATGTCCCGCATCTCATCCGTGATCTGGAGCGCCAGCTCCCGGGTGGGGGCCAGGATCACCGCCTGCACCGCCTCGCTGGCAGCGTCGATCTTCTCAATAATGGGAATGCCGAAGGCCATGGTCTTGCCGGTGCCGGTGGGGGCCTTGGCGATCACGTCCTTCCCCTCCATCATAGGGGGGATGCACCCGGCCTGGACCGGGGTGCTGATCTCATAGTGCTTGTTTTTGATGGCGCGCATGGTGGCCTCCGATAGGCCAAACCCCTCAAAGCGCACGCCTTGCGTGACTTCCATAGCGTGTTCCTCGTTTTTCTTCATAATAATACAGAATAATTATACCATGGCTGTCAACATAGGAAAAGAGGCCGGCGGGATGGTCCCGCCGGCCTCCTTGCAGGTGGTCTTATTTGTGGTGTACGTGCCAGATGGTGTCAGCGTACTCCGCCACGGCCCGGTCGGCGGCGAAGATGCCGCTGCGGGCAATGTTGTGCAGGCTCATGGTGTTCCAGCGATCCCGCTCGCCGTAGGCGGCGGTCAGCCGCTGCTGGGCCTCGGCATAGCTGGGCAGATCCGCCAGCAGCATATACTGGTCGGCGGGGCTGTCCGTACGCTGGAGCAGGCGCTGCCAAAGATCCTCGTAGCTGACGCCGTCACTGAACCCTCTCTTCAGTTGGTCCACCACCCGGCGCAGCATGGGATCCCGGTCATAGAGCAGCCGGGGATCGTAGTTCTCCCGCAGGCGAGCCACCTCGTCGGCCTTCAGGCCGAAGAGGAACATATTCTCGTCGCCCAGCACCTGGTGCATTTCCACGTTGGCGCCGTCCAGGGTGCCCACGGTCACGGCACCGTTCATCATAAATTTCATGTTGCCGGTACCGCTGGCCTCCTTGCCGGCGGTGGAGATCTGCTCGCTGACCTCGCTGGCGGGCATCAGGATCTCCGCCATGGAGACCCGGTAGTTCTCCAGGAAGGCCACCTGCAGCTTGTCCTTGCAGATGGGGTCGTTGTCGATCTGATTGGCCAGAGAGTTGATGAGATGGATGATCCGCTTGGCTACGGCATAGCCCGGTGCCGCCTTGGCCCCGAAGAGGAAGGTGTGGGGCCGCATCTCCATGTTGGGGTTGTCCTGCAGCTGTTGGTAGAGGTAGATGATATGCAGCACATTGAGGAGCTGGCGCTTGTACTCGTGAAGCCGCTTCACCTGCACGTCAAAGACGGCGTCGGTATTCAGCACCACGCCCTGGTGACGCTTGGCCCAGCGGGCAAAGGTAGCCTTGTTGGCCAGCTTGATCTCCTCCAGCCGCTTGAGAACGGCGGCGTCACCGGCAAAGGCATCGAACTTGCTCAGCTCGGCGGGCCGGAGCAGCCAGCCGTCGCCGATGGTGTCGTTCAGCAGTCCGGTGAGGCCGGGGTTGATCTGTGCCAGCCAGCGGCGGTGATCCACGCCGTTGGTGACGTTCTTGAACTTCTCCGGCTCCATCTCCGCCGCCTCGCGGAACACGTCGTGGCGCAGGATGTCGGAGTGGAGGGCGCTGACGCCGTTGACAGCCATGCCGCCGGCGATGCACAGGTTGGCCATGCGCACCTGGCCGTTCCAGATGACAGCCATCTTGGCGGTCTTGACGCCGTCGTGGTAGAACTCCTCGACCTTCGCCTGATAGCGGCGGGAGATCTCCTGGATGATCTGCCAAACCCGGGGCATCAGGGTCTCCAGCAGGCTCTGGGGCCACACCTCCAGTGCCTCGGCCAGCACCGTGTGGTTGGTGTAGGCCACAGAGTGGGTGGTGATCTCCCAGGCGTCGTCCCAGCTCATACCGGCGTCGTCGATAAGGATGCGCATCAGCTCCGGGATCACCAGAGCGGGATGGGTGTCGTTGATCTGGATGACGTTCTTCTCGTGGAAATTCTTCAGCCTGCCGTAGGTCTGAATATGCTTGCGGGTGATGGACTGGATCGTGGCGCTGACGAAGAAATACTGCTGCTTCAGGCGCAGGGACTTGCCCTCATAGTGGTTGTCCTCGGGATAGAGCACCTTGGAGATGGCATCGGCCATGGTACGCTCCTCATCGGCCCGGAGATACTGGCCCTGGTTGAAAAGGGCCATGTCCACGGGACTGGGGGACTTGGCCTCCCACAGCCGCAGGGTGTTCACGTGATCGGTGCCGTAGCCGGCGATTTCCATGTCGCAGGGGATAGCCAGCACCCGGGTATAGTCCTCATGGACCACCATGAGATGACCGTTGTCCCAGCGGGTGCGGATCTTGCCGCCGAAATGGACCTCCTCGGCGTCCTGGGGCTTGCGCAGTAGCCACGCGTCGCCCAGGCCCATCCAGTCGTCGGGCAGCTCTACCTGCTGGCCCTCCACGATCTTCTGGCGGAAAATGCCCAGCTCATAGCAGATGGAATACCCGGCGGCGGGGATTTCCAGCGTGGTGAGGCTGTCCAGATAGCAAGCGGCCAGACGGCCCAGGCCGCCGTTGCCGAGACCTGCGTCCGGCTCCATGTCGAAGATATCCGCAGCTTTGAAGCCCAGCTCATCGATGGCCTGGCTCAGCGTATCCAGCACACCCAGATTATAGGCGTTCTTGGCAAGGCTCCGGCCCATCAGAAACTCCAGGGACATGTAGTGGACCATGCGGCCGCCCTCGTCAGCAGTGCGCTGGCGGGTCTCCACGCCGTGCTCGGCCATGATGTCCCGCAGCACCATGGCGCAGGCTTTCATCATCTCGCCGTCGTTGGCCTGGGCCTCGGTGCAGCCGTAGTTGAGCCGCAGCTTCTGAACGATCAGTTCTTTCAGTTGGTTCTTGCTGTAATTCATATTACCTCCTATTGGAAGCCAGGGAATCACCCCAGCAGACTTGCGTAAATATCGCGGTAGGTGCGGGCGCTCTTCTTCCAGCTGAAGTCCGCCACCATACCGCGGCGCTGTACCACCTTGAAGCCATCGCTGTGGTACAGGGCCACCGCCTGACCGATGACGCTGAGCATATCGCCGGCGTCATACCGGGCGAAGACGAAACCGGTGCCGTCCTTCTGACCCACCTGGCAGGAGCGAACGGAGTCGTTGAGGCCGCCGGTTTGGCGAACGATGGGCACCGTACCGTAGCGCATGGCGATCATCTGGCTCAGACCGCAGGGCTCGCTCTTGGATGGCATCAGAAACAGATCCGCGCCGGCATAGATCTGTCGGGCCAGGGCGTCGGAATAGGTGATGCAGGCGGCCACCCGACCGGGATAACGCCCCTGCAGGCCGCGGAAGAAGTCCTCGTAGCCGGCATCGCCCATGCCCAGCACCACCAGCTGCACGCCGGTGTCCATAATGGCGTCGGCCACCTGGCACACCAGATCCATGCCCTTGTGGCCCACCAGACGGCTGACAATGGCCAGTATCGGGGTGTCCTTCTCCGGATGAAGCCCCATCTGCTCCTGGAGCGCCGCCTTACAGACAGCCTTGCCCTCCAGACGGCGGGAGCTGTAATTCTTGGCGATGGCCTTGTCCTTCTTGGGGTCGAAGCTCACCACGTCGATGCCGTTGAGCACACCGCGCATCCTGTCGGACACGCTGGCGATGAC
>CACZNU010000056.1 GCA_902782615.1 Oscillospiraceae bacterium
CGACGCCAGCGAGATCCTCACCGGCGACATGCCCACCCCCTTCAAGTACTACAACCCCGCCATCCGGGACGCCTACAAGCAGGTGGAGTCCATCGCCTGCGGCAAGCTGCTGGGGATGCTGCCGGAGGAACTGCGTTCCGCCTACGACAAGATCCTGCGACCTGAAAACAAGGAGATCGAGCAACTGGTGAAGGCGGCGGACAAGCTCTCCGCTTACATCAAGTGCGTGGAGGAGCTGAAGGCGGGCAACCTGGAGTTCAAGAAGGCGGCCGAGCAGACCGCCGCGGCCCTGGACAGCTACGATATGCCGGAGCTGGAGTATTTCCGGGAGCACTTCCTGGCCTCCTTTGAACTCACGCTGGACGAGATGGAATAAGAGAAGCGAAAAGGGTCCGGAAAGGCAACTGCCTTTCCGGACCCTTTTTTATCATCAGATCATCCGCCAAGGAGACCGCTCAGTCGAAGCACCACCGCCAGTACCCAGATAACCGTCAGAACGGCCAGGCACTGCCGGAGCTTTTTCTCCGCTGCTACGCCGCTGCGCTGGGCAATGCGTTCGCTGCCACGCCAGGCGATGAACGCCGCCACAATGCTGATCGGCAGATTCCGAATCAGCACGAAGCAGGCCAGAATGGTCAGCGCAGTGAGAACACGGCACCAGGTGGGCAGGGGAGCGATGGGGGCGTAGGGCTTGCCGCTGTCCAAAAAGACACCGTCCACTGCCACGTCGGGCAGGTACTCCCGCAGGACAAAGCGGCACTCTTTTCCACCCACGTGGATGGGCTCGTCCAGGTAGCCGTCCCGGGGGCGGATCAGCCGACCCTCGCCGCCATCCACATAGAGAGCGGCGCCGCCGGAGCGCAGACCCGGCCGCACGTAGGTGACTGTATGTTCTGCGCCGTCCACGGTGATGTGCCAGGTTTGTTCCTTTGCCATGGTTTCAATATCAGTCGATCTTGCCCCGGGCATGGAGCACGTCGTCCGGGATAATGGTCATGAGATCCTCCCGGGTGATAGTCTCCATGGCAGCCAGGCGGTTGTTCTGCTGGACCAGGATATTCTCGAAGATGTTGCGGACGCCGCGGCCGTTGCCGAAGACCTCGGGATCCACATTTTCTTCATTGATGTAATCCCGCACCAGATCCTCCACGCCGTCAGCCAGAGTGTAAAAGCCCTTCTTGCACTGCATTTTGAAGATGCCCATCATCTCGTCGGTGGTGTAGTCGGCAAACTCCAGGAAGCGGTTGAACCGGGACTCCAGGCCGGGGTTGGAGTGGATGAACTTCTTCATCAGCTCTGTGTAACCCGCCACGATGACCACCAGATCGTCCCGGTGGTCCTCCATGGCCTTGAGCAGCGTGTCGATGGCCTCCTGGCCAAAGTCGTTCTCGCTGCGGCCGTTGAGGGCGTAGGCCTCGTCCACAAACAGCACGCCGCCCATGGCCTTCTCAATGACCTTGGATGTCTTGATGGCCGTTTGACCCACGTAGCCAGCCACCAGACCGCTGCGGTCCACCTCCACCAGCTGGCCCTTGGACAAAATGCCAAGGGAGCGGTAGATGCGGGCCATGAGGCGGGCGATCATGGTCTTGCCGGTGCCGGGGTTGCCGGTGAACACCATGTGGAGGGACATATCGGTGGTGGGCAGGTCGTGCTCCCGGCGCAGCTTATAGACCTGGACCATGTTGATGAGGTTGCGGACCTCCTCCTTGATGGCTTCCAGACCGATGTAGCTATCCAACTCCGCCTTCAGATCCTCGATCTTCTCCGGCGGGAACTCCTCCTCCCGGACCTCCGGCTCCTTGTCCTTACCGTCGGCGGTGGGGGGCTGATCCTTCTTGGCATCACCTGCTCCTGTCCCACCGGCGGAGGGGGCATCGGACTTCTTGCCGATGTTGGCAAAGGGAGTGCCCCAGAAATCGCTGTCCATGCGCTTGAGACTGTTTTCCGTCATGGAGCGGATGACCTCCAGCTGCTGCAGAATGATGGAATCTTTCTTATCCATATGCCGTTCTCCTTATTTGGGATGGTATTTTCACTTACAGAGGCAGCCCGGGCTTACAGCTCCTGCCGTCCGGCCAGGGCCCGCATCAAGGTGGCGTCGTCGGCAAACTCCAGATGTCCGCCCACGGGGATGCCGTAGGCCAGGCGAGTGACCTTGACGCCGAAGGGCTTGAGCAGACGGGCGATGTAAAGGGCAGTAGCTTCCCCCTCAGTATCGGGATTGGTGGCCATGATGACCTCCTCGATGCCGCCGGCGGCCACCCGATCCAGCAGGGATTTGATATGCAGATCGTCGGGCCCCACGTGGTTCATAGGGCTGAGGACGCCGTGGAGCACATGGTAGTGGCCGTTGAACTCCCGGGCGCGCTCCATGGCGATCACGTCCCGGCTATCGGCCACCACGCAGATGACGCTGCCGTCCCGCTTGGGGGAGGCACAGATGGGGCACAGACCGCCCTCGGTGAGGTTCTGGCACACCGGGCACAGCGTCACACTCTTTTTGGCGGCCACGATGGCGTCGGCAAACTCCTGGGCCTCCTCCATGGGCAGATCCAGCACGTGAAAGGCCAGACGCTGGGCGCTCTTGCCGCCGATGCCCGGCAGACGGGCAAACTGCTCCACCAGCTTTTCCAGTGGTGCGGGAAAGTATTCCATGGGCTTAACCTCTCAACTCCTGAATTCTCGCGGGGATATCCGCCGCCTTATACACGGCGCTGCCGGCCACCAACACGTTGGCGCCGGAGGCAACGCAGATCCTGGCAGTGGTGGGATCCACGCCGCCGTCTACCTCCAGCTCGCAGCCGGGGTTCATGGCATCGATATACTGGCGGATCTGTGCCACCTTGGGCATCATGTCGGCCATGAATTTCTGACCGCCGAAGCCCGGCTCCACCGTCATCACCAGGATGATGTTCACCTCATCAATAAAGGGGAGTACGGCGCTGGCTGGGGTCTTGGGCTTCACCACCACGCCGGGGCGCTTGCCCCTGGCCCGGATCTTGGCAATGGCCGCGTGGATGTTCTCCTCGGTGTCGGCCTCCACGTGGCAGGTGACCAAGTCGGCGCCGGCGTCGCAGAACTGCTCCACGTAGCGCACCGGCCGGTCGATCATCAAATGCACGTCCAGCGGCAGGTTCGTCACGGGCCGGATGGACTTGACCACCGGAATGCCGATGGAGATGTTGGGCACGAACAGTCCATCCATTACGTCCACATGAACGTAGTCGGCGGTGGAGATGGCTTCAATGTCCCGCTGCAGATTGGCGAAATCGGCAGAGAGGATGGAGGGGGAGATCTTGATCATATCGGTGGATCCTTTCGTAGAAGTGGGCAGCGCACGGCAGCCGGACCCGCGGCATAGGATGCAGTAAGCGGCGCGGAAACCGGTGACGACCACGCAGCGCCGTTCGCCCCGGCCGGGCCATACGCGCCGCTTTTCAGATAGGGGTCGGTGGGCGATTGCCCGCCGGCCCCGTGTGCGTATAACAATACATATATATTATATCAATCCCACTGGGGAAATGCAACGGATAAAGCGGAAAAGTGGGGACTGACAGGGGAAAAAGTGTCCAATTTGTTAATTTTATGGGGCCCCTCTTTACGGCGGGCCGCTTTTTCGGTAAAATACACATATGTAATTCGTGAAGGAGACCCTGTGGTATGAATGTCTTTCAGCGAATCGGCAACGCCCTGTCCCGGTTCATGTACGGCCGCAACGGCGCGGATCAGCTGGGCCTGTGCATGATTTGGGTGCTGATCCTATTGAATGTGGCGAATATCTTCGTGCGCCAAGGAATCGCCGGCGCGATCCTCAACGTAGTGGCCGCGATTCTGGCGGTGTGCATCATCTACCGCATTTTCTCCCGGAATCTCTATAAGCGCCGGGCGGAGAACGCCGCCTTTCTCAACAAGGTCTGGTATCCGGTTCGCCGCCGCTTTACCGATGCCAGGATCCAGGCCCGGGACAAGGACCACAAATACTTCACCTGCCCGGACTGCCGCGCCGTCTGCCGTGTACCCCGCGGCAAAGGGAACATCGTCATCACCTGTCCCCGCTGCGGCAAGCAGATCCGCGGAAAGAGCTGATGAAACTGAAAAACCCCGCCTCGCGGTGAGCGAGGCGGGGTTTTAACTTGTATCGGTTTATTCGTCGATGACACGGCTGGCGAACAGATAGCAGGAGGCGTAGTAGCTCTCGTAAAGGGAGCTGATGGTGACGCCCCGGCTGGAGCTGGCGTGGATAAACTGTCCACCGCCCAGATAGATGCCCACGTGGCTGATGCCGCCCTCGGTGCTGAAGAACACCAGGTCGCCAGCCTGACGCTCCGCGTCGGATACGTGGCGGGTCTGATAGTACTGCCCGGTGGCGCCGTGGCACAGATTGTAACCGAAGTGGCTGAACACCATCATGGTGAAACCGGAGCAGTCGATGCCGGAGTAGCTGGTGCCGCCGTAGACGTAGGGGGTGCCCAGATAGGTGTAGGCGAACTGGATCACGTCCTCCAGGATCATGCGGGTGGCGTAGGTGCCGGCGTAGTCGTCATAGTGGACGGCCTGACAGGCGTCGGCGCTGACGTAACCGGTGGTACCGCAGAACTCCACCTGATACCAGCCGTCTTTGGCATCCAGCAGGCGGGCCACCTTGCCGCTGTGAAGCGTACGAAGGGCGGCGCTGTCGCCATTGGGATCGGTGCGGATGGTGAGAGTGTCCGCAGTGACCATTACGCCGTCGTACTGCACCAGCAGGGCCGCGTCGGCCGCAGCCTCGGTGATGATCTTAGCCTCGGCGTCTTCCCGGGCCCTCTGCTGCTCCTGACGCACCGCAGGAGCCTGGGCGGTCAACTGGGTCAGAGAGAGACTGCCTTCGCCGTCCAGCATGCCCAGATCGATGGGCAGCTGCAGGCTGGTGCCCATGGCGACGGAGGAACCGGCATTCACGCCGGAGGCAGCCAGCATCTCTACAGCGGCGGTGTAGGTTTCACCGCCATCCACAGGGGCGGCAGTCTGTTCAGCGGGGGCGATGACAAAGCTGGACAGCAATACGGATAGAGCCAGAACCAGACCGGATACTCGTTTTGACATATATCGAAATCTTCCTTTCGAGCGGGTAATCTTTGATCCAAGGGAGAGTATAACACAACTCTTTCAAAAAAGCTACAGAAAAATTACAAAATGATAACAAAATTTTCGGATCGGTAAAAAGAAACCAAAAACACAGGTGGCAGCCGGGAAAAGCACGTGTGGCGGGGGAGAGAAGCCGGCGTGTGATCCGGCGGATCAGCACAAGAGGAGAATGGCCGGCGAAAAAAGTAAAAATAACTCTTGACAAGTGGTGCGGATCTGGCTATAATAACTCCTGCTGAACGCAAATGCGCGAGTGGTGGAATTGGCAGACTCGCTAGATTCAGGTTCTAGTGTCCATTACGGACGTGCGGGTTCAAGTCCCGCCTCGCGCACC
>CACZNU010000057.1 GCA_902782615.1 Oscillospiraceae bacterium
CAGAGCAAGGACGCCCTGTCCAAGACCAAGCTGGGCGCCTGGGAGTATGACATCGTGGCGCCCCTCTACAAGTGCAACATGACGGACATCATGGCGGCCATCGGCCTGGTCCAGCTGGACCGCTATCCGGAGATGGAGGAGCGGCGCTTCGCCCTGGTCCGTCTCTACGATGAGCTGCTGTCCGACCACGGGATCATCACCCCGCCCCATCTGGTGGGGAACAGCGTGTCCAGCTGCCACCTGTATCTGGCCCGGCTGCAGGGCAAGGGCCGGGCGGAGCGGGATGCCCTGATCGAGGCCATGGCCGGCGACGGCATCGCCACCAACGTCCACTACAAGCCCCTGCCTATGCTGACGGCATATCAGAACATGGGCTTTGACATCAAGGACTATCCCAACGCCCTGGCACAGTTTGAAAACGAGATCACCCTGCCGCTGTACAGCACACTGACAGAGGACGATGTCCGCTGGGTGTGCGAGCGTCTGCTGGCCCACCTGAACGGATGAGAACTGAGGAGCGATCCATGGAAAAAAACGAGCAGAGACCCTTCCGGCATATCACGCCGCCCGGTCCCGGCAAGATGGCGGTCAAGCGCATCTTTGACGTGTGCTGCGCCGCTGTGGGACTGGTGCTGACCAGTCCGATCCTGCTGGCGGCCTCGGTGGCGGTGGGCACCACCTCACCCGGCGGCGTACTGTTCCGCCAGGAGCGGATGGGCCGGGGCGGCAAGCCCTTTACCATCTACAAGTTCCGCTCCATGCGCAAGGACAACGCCGGACTGAAGATCACCACCGGCCACGACGCCCGGGTGACCGGCGTGGGCAAGTTTCTGCGCAAGAGCAAGATCGACGAGCTGCCCCAGCTTTGGAACGTGCTGAAGGGTGACATGAGCTTTGTGGGGCCCCGGCCGGAGGTGCGGGAGTACACCGACCTCTACAACGAGGAGCAGCGCCAGATCTTCCTGGTGCGCCCCGGCATCACGGACCTGGCCAGCATCGAGTTCCGCAACGAGAACGACCTGCTGACCGGCAGCGACGATCCCAACCGCACCTATATTGAGGAGATCATGCCCTATAAGATCGATCTGGGGCTGACCTATATTGAGAACCTGTCCCTGGGTTACGATATCAAGCTGATTCTGCGCACGCTGATCACCGTGATCCGGGACTAAGTAATGTAAGAAAGATACACCTATGACCATCTGGCTGATCAACCATTACGCCGTGCCGCCCAAGTATTACCCCCTGGCACGACAGACATATTTTGCCAAATACCTCATGGAAATGGGCCATGAGGTGAAGATTTTTGCGGCCAGCAGCGTCCACAATTCCAGCCTGAACCTGATCACCGACGGCACTCCCTGGCGGGAGGAGACGGTGGACGGGGTCTCCTACGTCTATATCAAGTGCTGCGACTACCAGGGCAACGGGCTCAAGCGCGTCCATAATATGTGCGAGTTTGCCCGGAAGCTGCCCGGCGTGTGCAGGCATTTCCCCAGGCCGGACGCCATCGTGGCCACCTCCATGCCGCCCATGTCCTGCGCGGCGGGGATCCGGCTGGCACGAAAGTACGGCTGCGTGGGCGTGGCGGAGATCGCCGACCTGTGGCCGGAGAGCATCGTGGCCTACGGTATGGCCGGCCCCAAGCACCCGGCGGTGGTGGCGCTGCGGAAGCTGGAGAAGTGGATCTACACCAAATCCGACGCCGTGGTGTTCACAGCGGAGGGCGCCTACGACTACATCAAGGAGCAGGGCTGGGAGAAGGATATCCCCCGGAGCAAGTGCCACTATATCAACAACGGCGTGGATCTGAAGCTCTTTGATGAGAACGCCGAAAACTGGCAGGTGGAGGATCCCGATCTGACGGATCCGGATACCTTCAAGGTGGTCTATACCGGCTCCATCCGCCGGGTCAACAACCTGGGACTGCTGCTGGATGCGGCCAAAGAAGTGAAGGACCCGCGGATCAAGTTCCTGATTTGGGGCGACGGCGACGAGCGCGCCATGCTGGAGCAGCGGGTGAAGGATGAAAAGATCACCAACGTGGTGTTCAAGGGCCGGGTGGAGAAAAAGTATGTGCCCTACATCACCTGCCGGGCGGATCTGAACCTGGCCCACAATACGCCGACACCGCTGTTTCGCGTCGGTATCAGCTTCAACAAGCTGTTTGACTATCTGGCGGCGGGAAAGCCCGTCCTGTCCGATTTCCCCTGCCCCTACAATCCGGCGGTGGAATATGGGGCGGGCACACAGGTGGAGGATCCCACGGCGCAGACCATCGCCCGGGAGATCCAGCGCTATGCCGCCATGGACGCTGCCACCTATGGAACCTATGCCGCCAACGCCCGCCGGGCCGCGGAGGATTTTGATTTTACCAGACTGACACAGAAGCTGAACGAGCTGCTGATTTCAATACAAAAGGAGAAAAAAGAGCATGCAATTCATTGATCTGAAGGCGCAGTACCGCGCCCTGAAAACAGAGATCAACGCCAATATCCAGCAGGTGCTGGATTCCGCCCAGTTCATCGGCGGACCTCAAGTGAAGGAGCTGGAGAAGCAGCTGGCCGAATTCGTGGGCCGCAAGCACTGCATCACCTGCGCCAACGGTACCGACGCCCTGCAGATCGCCTACATGATCGCCGGGGTAGGGGAGGGCGACGCCGTGTTCTGCCCGGACATGACCTTTATCTCCTCCACGGAGCCGGCCAAGATGTTCGGCGCCACCAGCGTCTTCTGCGACATCACCAGGGACACCTATACCCTGTGCCCCGAGAGCCTGGAAAAGCAGATCCAGGCCGTGCTGGCCGACGGGACGCTGAAGCCCAAGGCCGTGGTGGCGGTGGATATCCTGGGCAATCCCTGCGACTTTGACGCCATCGTGCCCATCTGCGAGAAGTACGGCCTGACCCTCATCGAGGATGCCGCCCAGAGCTTCGGCGGTTCCTACAAGGGCCGCAAGTGCTGCGCCTTCGGCGATATCGCCACCACGTCCTTCTTCCCGGCCAAGCCCCTGGGCTGCTACGGTGACGGCGGCGCCGTCTTTACCGATGATGACACCATCGCGGATCTGTGCCGTTCCATCTGCGTCCACGGCAAGGGCCCCGGCGGCAAGTATGACAACATCCGCGTGGGCATGAACTCCCGTCTGGACACCATCCAGGCCGCCGTGCTGCTGCCCAAGCTGAAGGCTCTGGGCGACTACGAGATGGACGAGCGCCAGGTGGTGGCCGGCCGCTACAACGAGGCCTTCAAGGGCCACTTTGTCACCCCCTTCGTGGCTGAGGGCAGCGTGTCCGCCTGGGCCCAGTACGCGATCCTGGCCAAGGATACCGCCACCCGGGACAAGGTGATCGCCCACCTGAAGGAGAAGGGCATCCCCAACATGGTGTACTATCCCACGCCCCAGCACGCTCTGCCGGTGTTCCGCTGCGAGCCCCACTTCGCCGAGAGCTTTGAAAACGCAAATGACTACTGCGCCCGGACCCTGAGCCTGCCCATGCACCCCTATCTGGAGGCGGAAGAGCAGCAGATCATCATCGACGCGGTTTTGGAGGCGCTGTAAGGGCACCTGATCCAAACGAAAGAGGAGTTACATATGGGTTTTTCCGTCCGTGAGTTTTCCGACAAACATGATTTTGAGATCCAATCCGTCTCCTATGCCGGACGCCCGCTGAACAACACCGCCATGTACGTCACCAAAAAGGTGGAGTACCTGCTGAACAACCTTTCCGCCGTGCGGGAATGTCTGGTTTTTGTGGAGGACACGGTGGTCGTTCCGCCGGAGCTGTGTGACAGGCACGTTTTTGTGAAAACGCCTATGCCCCAGAAGGAGTACGCGGCCTTCGTCAGCAGGATGGATCAGGAGCGTATGCGGCGCGACAGACAGAGAAAATACACCCTGACAGAGGGCGGCTACTATCTCGGTGAAAACGTCACGCTGGGCGAGAATGTGGTCATTGAGCCCCGGTGTCTGATCGGCCACGACGTGGTCATCGGCGACGGCGCGCTGATCAAAAGCGGCGCCACCATCAAGCACGCCAGGATCGGAAAGAACTTTATCGCCGGTGAGAACTGCACCATCGGCACCTCCGGGTTTACGATGGCGGACGACGAGAATGGCGACAAGATCCGCATTCCCACCCTGGGTGGGATCATCATCGGCGACGATGTGGAGATCGGCTGCCTGACAAACGTCTCCTGCGGCTCGGCCGGGAACACCGTCATCGAGGACCACGTTAAGGTGGACGCCCTGGTACACATCGGCCACGACGTGCAGCTGCATCGCAACGTGGAGCTGACATGCGGGACGGTCCTGGGAGGCTTTGACGAGCTCCATGAGGGGACCTTCGTGGGCCTGAACGCCACCCTGCGCAACCGGATCACGGCGGGCAAACGGGCCCGGATCTCCATGGGCTCCGTGGTGACGAAGAGCGTTCCGGACGATACCACAGTCACGGGAAACTTCGCCATTCCCCATGAACTTTTCATGAAACACCTGAAAGAATCTGCAAAACAGAATCATATAACAGAGGAGAATAACTGATATGACCATGAAGGAAGAACTGATCGTGAAGATCCAAAATTAGACCCTGACTATGGGTGTGTGCGGCCTTGGCTACGTGGGCCTGCGAGTGCGGCGCGCTGATACATTTTGAAAACGGCCGCGCAGATTGCGCCGCCTGCGGCAGAAAATATGAAATGAAAAAAGAGAACACGGTCAAGGAGATTTGAAACCATCGAAAAAGGCTGTTTCATCTTTTACTTTTGAGAAAAAAGGGGCAAAAAAAATGAAGTTTGATTCCATTTATGAGGATCTTATCAAGGGCAAAGAAAAGCTGGCGCTGGTAGGTCTGGGCTACGTAGGTATGCCTATTGCCGTGGAGTTCGCCAAGCACATTTCCGTCATCGGCTTTGACATCAACGAAAAGCGCGTCAAGGAGTACGCCAACGGCATCGACGCCACCAACGAGGTGGGCGAGGCCATCAAGAATACGACGGTGGACTTCACCTCCGATCCTACCCGGCTCAAAGAGGCCAGGTTCATCGTGGTGGCGGTCCCCACTCCGGTGAATCCCGACACGACTCCCGATCTGCGCCCGGTGGAGGGTGCCTCCCGTACCGTGGGCCAGAACCTCACTCCCGGCACCATCGTGGTCTTTGAGTCCACGGTTTATCCCGGCGTCACCGAAGATATCTGCGTGCCCATCATCGAGAAGGAGTCCGGTCTCAAGTGTGGTGTGGATTGGAAGATCGGCTACAGCCCGGAGCGCATCAATCCCGGCGATCGGGTGCATACGCTGACCAATATCCGCAAGATCGTCTCCGGCATGGACGAGGAGTCTGCCCGGGTGATCAAAAAGGTGTATGACATCGTTATCAAGGCGGGGACCTTCCCTGTGTCTACCATCAAGACCGCCGAGGCTGTGAAGGTGGTGGAAAACAGCCAGCGGGACATCAACATTGCCTTTATGAATGAGGTTGCCATGATCTGCGACCGCATGGGCATCGACACCGACGAAGTGCTGGCGGGCATGAACACCAAGTGGAACGCCTTGGGATTCAAGCCCGGTCTGGTCGGCGGCCATTGCATCGGTGTGGATCCGTATTATCTCACCAATGCTGCTGAAGCGCTGGGATATCACAGCCAGATCATCCTCAACGGCCGCAAGGTCAACGACAGCATGGGCGCCTTTGTGGCGGACGCTGCCATCAAGCAGATGATCGAGGCGGGCATGGCGCCCAAGAAGGCTACCGCGGTCATCCTGGGCATCACCTTCAAGGAAAACTGCCCCGATACCCGCAACAGCAAGGTGGTAGACATCATCCACCGCCTGAAGGAGTACGACATCCAGCCCATCGTTACCGACCCCTGGGCGGATGCAGATGTCGCCAAGCATGAGTACGGCGTGGACCTGGTGGCGTTTGATCAGCTGCCCAAGGCGGACTGCATCATTGTGGCCGTGGGCCACAATCAATTCCGCTCCATGTCCATGATGCAGCTGAAGGGACTGTTCAAGAGCGAGCTGCCCGACGAGGAGAAGGTGCTCATTGACGTGAAGAGCCTGTACCGCATGGACGAGCTGAAGGCGTCCGGCCTGCGATTCTGGAGACTGTAAGAAAGAACAGTACGGGAGTTACCCACTCCCGAAGCGAGGAAGACGCATGAAAAAAATTTGCACAGTTGTGGGCGCGCGTCTAGATATGATTCGAAGCCATTTTTCCGCGGTGCAATAAGCATACCCGGGAATATGAGGAGCAAATATGAAGCGTTGCATTTTCCACTATCCTGCCCCTATCGCCGATGCCCCCGGTATCGGCTCGGCGCTGCGCCCCAAGCGGATGCTGGCGGCTTTCCGGGCCATCGGATATGAGGTGGAGGAGGTCACCGGCTACAGCCGGGAGCGGAAGGAGAAGATCGCGGCGGTACGGCGAAAGATCCAAAGCGGAACGGAGTACGACTTTGTCTATTCCGAAAGCGTCAACGATCCCACCGCCATGACGGACCGGGACCACATCCCCCGCCATCCGTTTATGGATTTTTCGTTTCTGGCCCTCTGCAAAAAGAGCGGCATCCCCACGGGACTGTTCTACCGGGACATGCACTGGAGATTTCCCTTTTACCGGGACAGCGTCTCCTGGTGGAAGCGGGCCATTCTGGTGCCCATGTTCCGCCGGGATCTGCGGAGCTATCGCCGGGTCCTCAGCCTGATCTATTTTCCCTCGGAGGCAATCCACAACTATGTGATGGAGGGCTTCCCGTTTCGGACGCTGCCGCCCGGCGGAAAGCTACAGGAGGAGACGCTCACACGCAAGAGGGAGAGACGGCCGGTACCGGGGGAGCTGCACGTGTTTTACGTGGGGAGCATCACCGGCGGCGTATACGACGTGAGGAACCTCTGCGCCGCGGTCAGGGACACCGCCGGCGTCTATCTGACGATCTGCACGCCCCAAGCCCAGTGGGAAACCGCCCGGGAGCAGTATGCCCCCGTCCTGTGTGACAGGGTCCGGGTGGTACACCGCTCCAGTGACCAGCTGGCGGAGCTCTATGAGCAGGCGGACGTGTTTGCCTGCTGTCTGCAGAGCAACGAATATACCGATCTGGCCATGCCCATCAAGGTGCCGGAATCCATCTGCTACGGGACCCCCGTGATGATCACGGAGACCATCGCCGCCGCAGATCTGATCCGCCAGGAGGGCTGCGGCTGGCCTGTTGCCGGTAGCGACCGGGCCATGGCAGAGCTGCTGGCCTTCCTGCGGGACCACCCGGAGGAGGTGGCCGCCAAGACGAGAAATACCGTCGACGCATCCCCCCGTCACACCTGGGAGGCCCGTGCCCGCCAGGTGGCGGAGGATCTGACAAATCTACATAAGGAGTAAACAGAGATGAAATACGCACTGATCGGCTGCGGCCGTATCGCGGTCAACCACATGAAGGCCGCCATCAACAACAAGCTGGAGATCGTCGCCGTGTGCGACGTGCTGCCGGAGAAGATGGAGGCTCTGCTGACCCGGTACGACCTGCAGAACGACACCTCCATCAAGCGCTACACCGACTACAAGCAGATGATCGCCGAGAATGACATCACCCTGGCCAGCATCGCCACCGAGAGCGGTATCCACGCGGAGATCGCCCTCTACTGCATCGACCACGGCATCAACGTCATCATCGAGAAGCCCATGGCCATGTCCATGGACGACGCCGAGGAGATCGTCCGCCGCAGCGCCGAGAGGGGCGTGAAGGTATCCGCCTGCCATCAGAACCGCTTCAATGTGGCGGTGCAGGAGCTGCGCCGGGCTCTGGAGAGCGGCCGTTTCGGCCGCCTGTCCCACGGCTCCATCCATGTGCGCTGGAACCGTGACCACGGCTACTATGACCAGGCCAAGTGGCGGGGCACCTGGGCCCAGGACGGCGGCTGCCTGATGAATCAGTGCATCCACGGCATCGACCTGCTGCGCTGGATGATGGGCGACGAGGTGGACGAGGTCTACGGCGTCACCGAGCAGCAGTTCCAC
>CACZNU010000058.1 GCA_902782615.1 Oscillospiraceae bacterium
AGACCGAGGTCTACAGCCGCATCACCGGCTACTACCGCCCGGTGCAGAACTGGAACGACGGCAAGGCCCAGGAGTTCAAGGACCGCAGGGTCTATGACATCGGCCACTCCCACCTGACCCACACCGGCCCCAATCCGGCCCCTGTGGACAACGTGAGCGCCGAGGCCCAGGCCGAGCCCATCGCTCCCGCAGAGGAGGCGAAGGCCCCCGCCGCTCAGGGTATCCTGCTGTTCAAGACCCCCACCTGCCCCAACTGCAAGGCCGCCGGCGCTCTGCTGGACAAGGCCGGCATCGCCTACACGGCCCTCAACGCCAACGAGGAGAAGGAGCTGGTGGCCAAGTACGGCGTCAAGCAGGCCCCCACCCTGGTCCTGCTCCACGGCGACGACTTCGAGAAGTATCGCGGCGTGTCCGACATCAAGGGCTGGCTGATGAAGCGGTAAGCAACCAACCGAAACACGGGCCGGAATTGCCGCAGCAATTCCGGCCTGTATCCATTCTGACGAAAGAGAAAGGGAACGATCACATGTATGATATCATTGTCGTCGGCGGCGGCCCCGCCGGCATGACGGCGGCCCTGTACGCCCAGCGCAACGGCAAATCCTCCCTGGTCATCGAGAAGAACGGCTTCGGCGGCCAGATCACCCATTCCCCCAAGGTGGAGAACTATCCCGGCACGCTGTCCATGAGCGGCAACGAATTCGCCGACCAGACCCTGAACCAGATCCTGGCCCAGGGCGCGGAGATCGAGTTCGAGACCGTAACGGCCGTCCGGGATGAGGGCGACAGAAAGGTCGTCACCACCGAGGAGGGCGGCAGCTATGAGGCCCGGGCCGTGGTACTGGCCACCGGCGTCAAGCACCGCATGCTGGGCCTTCCCGGCGAGGACGAGCTGGTGGGCGAGGGCATCTCCTTCTGCGCCGTGTGCGACGGGGATTTCTACTCCGGCAAGACCGTGGCTGTGGCCGGCGGCGGCAACTCCGCCCTCCAGGAGGCCATTCTGCTGGCGGAGAAGTGCAAGGAGGTCATCATGCTCCAGGACCTGCCCTACTTCACCGGCGAGTCCCGCCTTCAGGACGTGCTCTTTACCCGGCCCAACGTCCGCTCTCTCACCGAGGTGAAGTTCAGCGGTCTTGTCACCGAAAACGGCGAGCTCCGGGGCGTGGAGATCGTCCACGACGGCCAGACCAAGGTTATCGACTGCGACGGCCTCTTCGTGGCCATCGGCCTCATCCCGGAGAACGAGCCCTTTGCCGGCCTGGCCGACCTGAACCAGTTCGGCTATTTCGACACCGATGAGCAATGCCTGACCAGAACCCCGGGCGTGTTTGTGGCCGGTGACTGCCGCAGCAAGTTCGTCCGCCAGCTGACCACCGCCGTGGCCGACGGCGCCACCGCCGCCCTGGCCGCCTGCCGGTACATCAATCAGCTGTAAGTTCCTGTCAATCCAAGTCTGCCCGCGCCCTTTTTTAGGGACGCGGGCGGTTTTTTTGCAGTTAGTACTACCGAACCCAAAAAAAGTGTGCTATACTCTCTCGTGTATAATTAGTCCGCGCAAAGCGCGGTGTAGTGCGGAGAGATAGTATGACTTTAAAGGAATTGGAGATCGGCCGGCCCGCCGTGGTCACGGCGGTAGGCGGCAGCGGCGCTCTGCGCCAGCATTTTCTGGATATGGGCGTCATCCCCGGCACGGAGCTGACGGTGGTGAAATACGCCCCCATGGGTGACCCCATGGAGCTGATGATCCACGGCTACCAACTGACACTGCGGCTGGCTGACGCGGAGCAGATCCGCGTGGAGCCCTGCTCCGGCGGCAAGTGCGAGACACCTCAGTCCCCGCAGGGCGGCAAGACCCTCCACCCCGGTCTGGGCGAGGGCGGCAAATACCACCCCAAGGGCAGCGGCGACCCCCTGCCGGAGGGCACCACCCTGACCTTCGCCCTGGTGGGCAACCAAAACTGCGGCAAAACCACCCTCTTCAACCAGCTCACCGGCGCCAACCAGCACGTGGGCAACTTTCCCGGCGTCACCGTGGACCGGAAGGACGGGCGCATCAAAAAGCACCCGGACACCCTGGTCACCGACCTGCCGGGCATCTACTCCATGTCCCCCTACTCCAGCGAGGAGATCGTGTCACGCAACTTTGTGCTGGTGGAGCAGCCTAAGGCCATCATCAACATTGTGGACGCCACCAACATCGAGCGAAACCTGTATCTGACCATGCAGCTGCTGGAGATGAACATCCCCATGGTGGTGGCCTTGAACATGATGGACGAGGTCACCTCCAACGGCGGCAGCGTGGACATCAACGCCATGGAGGCCATGCTGGGCGTGCCGGTGGTGGCCATTTCCGCGGCGAAAAATCAGGGTGTGGACGAGCTCATCGACCACGCCATCCACATCGCCAAATACCAGGAGCGGCCGCTGCGCCAGGACTTCTGCGACGAGAGCCAGAACGGGGGCGCCGTGCATCGGTGTCTCCATGCCATCTCCCATCTGATCGAAGATCACGCCAAGGCGGCAGACCTGCCCCTGCGCTTCGCCGCCAGCAAGCTGATCGAGGGCGATCCGCTGGTTGCCCGGCAGCTGATGCTGGACCAGAACGAGACCGAGATGGTGGAGCACATCATCCTCCAGATGGAGACCGAGCGAGGTCTGGACCGGAGCGCCGCCATCGCCGACATGCGCTTCTCCTTTATCAGCAAGGTCTGCCAGGCCACCGTGCGCAAGCCGGTGGAGAGCCGGGAACGGCAGCGCAGCGAGCGGCTGGACCGGATCCTCACCGGCAAATACACCGCCATCCCCGCCTTTATCGCCATCATGGGCCTGGTGTTCTATCTCACCTTCAACGTGATCGGCGCCTTCCTCCAGGATCTGCTGGACCGGGGCATCACCGCTCTGTCCCAGGTGGTGGACGGCGCCCTCACCGCCGCCCACGTCAACGAGGCCCTTCACAGTCTTATCATCGACGGCATTTTCACCGGTGTGGGCAGCGTATTGAGTTTTCTGCCCATCATCGTGACGCTGTTCTTCTTCCTCTCCCTGCTGGAGGACAGCGGCTACATCGCCCGTGTGGCCTTCGTGATGGACAAGCTGCTGCGGAAGATCGGCCTCTCGGGCCGCAGCATTGTGCCCATGCTCATCGGCTTCGGCTGCACAGTGCCGGCGGTGATGGCCACCCGCACCCTGCCCAGCGAGCGGGACCGGAAAATGACCATCCTGCTGACGCCCTTCATGAGCTGCTCGGCCAAGGTGCCCATCTACGGTTTCTTCGTCAGCGCATTCTTCCCCGGCCGGGGCGGCCTCATTATGACCGGGCTCTATGTGCTGGGTATCATCCTGGGGGTGCTGGCAGCCCTCCTCTACCGGGACACCCTGTTCAAGGGCGAGGCCGTCCCCTTTGTGATGGAGCTGCCCAACTATCGCCTGCCCGGCGCCAAAAACGTGGTGCATCTGCTGTGGGAAAAGGCCAAGGACTTTTTGCAGCGGGCCTTCTCCATCATTCTCATCGCCACCATCGTGATCTGGTTCCTGCAGCGGTTCGACCTGCGGTTCAACATGGTCACCGACTCCCACGACAGCATCCTGGCCACGGTGTCCGGCTGGCTGACGCCCCTGCTGCAGCCCCTGGGCCTGGATGACTGGCGGATCTGTACCTCCCTCATCAGCGGCTTCATCGCCAAGGAGAGCGTGGTAGCCACCATGGAGATTCTCTTCGGCGGCTCGGTGGGCACCGCCCTCACCTCCCTGTCCGCCGCGTGCCTGCTGGTGTTCTCCCTGCTCTACACCCCCTGCGTGGCGGCCATCGCCTCCATCCGCCGGGAAATGGGCCGGAAGTGGGCCGTGGGCGTGGTGGTCTGGCAGTGCGTGGTGGCCTGGGTGGCGGCATCCATCGTCCATCTGATCGGCATCCTGCTGTGAGGTGATCGCCATGAGCGGATGGGATCTTCTGGTCGTCGCCATTCTGGCGGCGGTGGTGACCTTCGCCGTGATTCTGCTGATCCGGCAAAGGCGCCGGGGCGGCTGCGGCGGTAACTGCGGCAGCTGCAGCGGCTGCGATAGCCTCCGAAAGAACAACCGGCCATAAATACATAGAACAAGACCCCGGCGCGGATCATCGCGCCGGGGTCTCTTTTCTGTTCGTTCAGTCGAAAATGTATTCGCCGCCGGTACCGTTGAGGACGCAGCGGTCCCCCAGAGCGGCCTTTATCTGGCAGATGGCCCGCAGGCCCGTGCAGTGGATGGGCATGACCACCTCCGGCTCCTCCGCCGCCAGACGGTCGATGATCTGCCGGCACATGGCCGGCGTGGCGGCGATCAGGTGCATGCCGCCCACCACGCCCCGGATCTTCTCGCCGGGGAACAGGACTTTGGCGTACTCCACGGCGGCCACGATGCCCTTGTGGCTGCAGCCGGAGAACAGGACCACGCCCTTCTCCCCCCGTATGGCCAGGAACTGCTCATGGGACATGGTATCGCGGCGCAGACCGCCCGTCTCGTCCAGGCGGTAAAATTCCTCTACCGGCTGAAATTCCGGCAGGGACGGGATGGTGCCGGAGATCACCATGTCCTCCGTCAGCCACACCGGCCCGTCCGTCAGCACGAACCGGTCCCGGTAGGGGGCCAGATCGCTCTCCTGCCACAGGATGCCGCAGTCGTAGTCGTCCAGCTGTCCGTCGGTGGTGCCGTAGGTGACGCCGAAGGCGTCCTTGTGGAGATAGATCTTGGCCTTTTTATTCTCCCGAAAGAAGCGGATCATACCGCCGGTGTGGTCCTGGTGTCCGTGGCTGATGACGCAGGCGTCGATATCCCCGATATCCACGCCCTTTTTGGCGGCGTTCTCCCCGAACAGCTCCGAGGCGCCGGTGTCGAAGAGGATCTTCCTCCCGCCGGTCTCCAGGTAGATGGACAGACCGAACTCGGCCCGGCAGGCGGCGTCCTTCACGTAATTCTCCGCCAGCAGGATCATCTTGATCATGGGGTTTCCTCCTCTTCTTTTCGAATGATGGCCGTGTCCGCCACGGTGTTCCGTGCGGGGGCCTGGTTTTCCAGCAGTTTGCCGATCTCCCGGCCAACCGCCGCCACCTCCTCCTCAAACTCCCGGGCCGACATCCGCAGTACGCCGGAGCGGACGGCGGAGAGCTGGATAAGGCCGTCGGAGGTCACCACCCGGACCTGCTCGTTTTTGCCGATCTCCTGCACCAGCTTCTCGATGTACATATCGCCGGTCTCGTGCTCCATGGTGTAAACCACGCGGAGACCGTGGAAGTCGAACTTCTCGCCCCGGTTCTGGGGCACCTTGTAGCCGTCGAACACCAGCACCACCTCGTACCGGGTGAAGGCGGCGAAGTTGCACAGCAAATGCATCAGCTGCTCCCGGGCCGCGGCCAGATCCTGCCCGGCCAGCTCCTTCAGATCCTCCCAGGCGAAGATCACGTTGTAGCCGTCCACGATGAACCAGCGCTTTTTGATGGCCACCCGGCTGTCGGCGTCGCCGGCGAAGGTGGCGCCGGGCGTGCGATAAGCGGGCCGCTTGATGGGGCCGAACTCCCGCAGCATGATGGCCTCCAGCTCCTTCTCGTCCAGCTGGAGGTTCCGGCGGCTCACCTGGGGCATGTAGGGGATCTCTTTCTTGAGGCAGCTCTCCAGTTGCATGTACTCGCTCACCTTATCCCACTTGACGGTAAAGCCGCCGCCGTGGGCGCAGAACACGGAGTCCGGCGTGTTCTCCAGATCGCTCTCCGGGTCGTAGGCAAAGGCGGCGATCACCGCCTCCGGGTCGTGGCAGTCGTCGTAGCCATCCAGCTCCAGCATCAGCCGACCCCGGCCGCCGGTGTAGGCCGCCACCTCGGCGGCATAGTCGTTCATGGCGGTCACCGGCGCCCGGCCCCGCAGCAGGCTCAGCTCCCCGGCCTCCCCCGGCGCGTCCATGGTGCCGTGGCGGGCGCGGATATCGTTGATGGCCCGGCCCAGCTGCTCCGGCGGCACCTCCAGCCGGAAGGCGTACCAGGGCTCCAGCAGCCTGGACTTGGCCTGCATCAAGCCCTGCCGGACGGCCCGGTAGGTGGCCTGGCGGAAGTCGCCGCCCTCGGTGTGCTTGATGTGGGCCCGGCCCGCCGCCAGCGTGATCCTTATATCGGTGATGGGCGAGCCGGTCAGCACGCCCAGATGGGTCTTTTCCGCCAGATGGGTCAGGATCAGCCTCTGCCAGTTCCGATCCAGCACGTCCTCCCGGCACCGGCTCTCCAGCACCAGTCCGCTGCCCAGGGGCAGGGGCTCCAGTAGCAGATGCACCTCGGCGTAGTGGCGCAGGGGCTCGTAGTGGCCCACACCCTCCACGGTGTCCTCGATGGTCTCCTTGTACAGCACCCGTCCGCTGTCGATGTCCACCTCCACGCCAAACCGCTGGGCGATGAGGCTTTTCAGGATCTCCACCTGGATCTCCCCCATGAGGCTCACGTGGATCTCCTGGAGGCGGGTGTCGTAGGTGATATGGAGCTGGGGATCCTCCTCTTCCAGCATCCGCAGCTTCTGCATCATCACCTGTGCGTCCTGCTTGGGCGGCAGGACGATCCGGTAGTTCATCACCGGCTCCAGCTGGGGCGCTCCGGCGGTCTCCTCCGCCCCCAGTCCCTGGCCGTTTTCCGTCTTGCTCAAACCCGTCACGGCGCAGACGCCGCCGGCGCTGATCTCCTCAGCGGCGGTGAATTTGGCGCCGGTATAGAGCCGGATCTGGTTGATCTTCTCGCTGACGCCACCGTAGACCACGGTGTCCTTCACCCGCAGCTTGCCGCCGGTGATCTTCAGATAGGTCAGCCGGTTGCCCTGGCTGTCGTGGCCGATCTTGAAGACCCGGGCGCCGAATTCCTCCCCATACGGCCGGGCACGCAGGACCCTCTCCATGTCGGCGAGGAACTCCTCCACGCCCTCCATTTTCAGCCCGGAGCCGAACCAGCAGGGGAAGATCTGCCGCCGGACGATGGCCTCCGCCATCACCTCCTCCGGCACAGTACCCGTCTCCAGATACGTCTCCAGCAGGTCCTCCCGGCTCATGGCCACCTGCTCGGCGAAATCGTCGGCGGAGAAGTCGGCGCAGTCGCCGCTCAACTCCTGCCGGAGATTGGCCAGGATCTCCTCCCGGCTGTGGCGGGCAAAGTCCATCTTGGTGACGAAGATCAGTGTGGGCACCCGGTAGTGATCCAGCAACCGCCACAGGGTCCGGGTGTGGGCCTGGACACCGTCGATGCCGCTGATGACCAGGATGGCGTAGTCCAGCACCTGCAGCACCCGCTCCGTCTCACTGGAGAAATCCACGTGGCCCGGCGTATCCAGCAGCGACACGTTCCAGTCGCCCAGGGTGAACTCCGCCTGGCTCATGAAAATGGTGATGCCCCGCCGGCGCTCCAGCTCGTGGACGTCCATGGCGGTGTCGCCGTGGTCCACCCGGCCCGCCTTCCGCAGCCGGCCGGTACAGTATAAAATTGCCTCGGCCAGCGTGGTCTTTCCCGCGTCCACGTGGGCCAGAATCCCAATCGTGCAGTTCTTCATCGTAAGGTCCGTTCCTCAACTCGTTTTTTCCATTTTACCATATCCCCGGCACCCCGGTAAAGAGAAAAGAGACGCGATTGCATCGCGTCTCTTTCAGAAATTCAACGGATTTACTTGTAACTGTGGAGCCCGCTCAAAAGGGTATTGACGCCCACGTAGGTGAAGATCACGCACAGGAAGCCTACCGCGGCGAAAACGGCGGCCCGTTTGCCCGCCATGCCCCGGCGCACACGCAGATGCAGGAAGATGGCGTAGATGATCCAGGTGATAAGGCTCCAGGTCTCCTTGGGGTCCCAGCTCCAGTAGCTGCCCCAGGCCCGCTTGGCCCAGATGGCGCCGGTGATCATGCACATGGTC
>CACZNU010000059.1 GCA_902782615.1 Oscillospiraceae bacterium
CCGGTGTTGATGATGACGCCGGTATAGCCGTTGATGACGCGGGAGAAGAACTGGTCCACGATGGTGCGCTGCATGTTGATGTCGCGGAACAGGATGCCGTACAGAGCGTCGTTCAGCATGACGTCCAGACGCTCCAGAGCGCCCATGGCGGCGATCTCAGGCATGCACAGGCCGGAGCAATAGTTGCACAGCCGGATGTAGCGGTGCTGCTCCTCGCCCACCTCGTCCAGGGCGGCGCGCATCAGGCGGAAGTTCTCCTGGGTGGCGTAGGTGCCGCCGAAGCCCTCGGTGGTGGCGCCGTAAGGCACGTAGTCCAGCAGGGACTGACCGGTGGTACGGATGACGGCGATGATGTCGGCGCCCTGCTTGGCACCGGCCTTGGCCTGGACGATATCCTCGTAGATATTGCCGGTGGCCACGATGATGTACAGGTAGGGGCCTTCCTTGTCGCCGAATTCCTTCAGGTACTTGTTGCGGGTGGCAACATTCTTGTTGATGCGCTCGATGGTCTTGTCCACATAGGGCTTGATGGCGGCGCGGATCTCGCTGTCACTGTGGGCGGGGAGCTTGGTCAGATCCAGCTCGCCCTTGTCAATGGTCTCCGCCACACCCTGGGGATCCAGACCGGTCTCCAGAATGGCGTTGCCGATGACCCAGGCGGCGCCCAGAGGCAGCAGAGAGTTCTCCATCAGGTTGTCCACCAGCACGTTGGGCATGGGAACGTCCATCTCGTTGACGCCGTCGATTCCCAGCAGGCGGCAGACGGCACGCTCCACCGTGACGGTGGTATGCTGGTCGATGAAGCGCTGGACATCAGCCGCCACATGGGCGGCGGAAGTCCGTGCCTGGGCGACCAGATCAAAATTCAGGCCGAGTTTGCTTTCCATATGATGATACCTCTTACAGCTTCTTGTTTACAACTTACAAATTGCGGGAAAAAGGGAACGACGGGCGGGGCGCAGAGCGCCCCGCTCATCGGCTTCCGGGTTCTTATTTCTTGACGTGGCGCTCGTTGCGCAGCAGCTTGGTGGGCTCCAGGTAGCGCTGAGGAGTGCCCTCGGCAACCCATGCCACGCCGGTCTTCTCCACCTTCTTCTTGCCGGTGCAGACGTCGCAGTGGCAGTTCTGGACGTAGTGCTCGGGCTCGGTGTAAGAAGTGATGACGCCCTCGAAGTTGCGCAGGATGACCTTACGCGGCGTCTGGGAGATCAGGTAGTTGGGCATGACGGGAGTCTTGCCGCCGCCGCCCGGGGCGTCCACCACGAACGTGGGGATGCAGTAGCCGGAGGTATGGCCGCGCAGAGCTTCCATGATCTCGATGCCCTTGGACACGGGAGTGCGGAAGTGGCTCAGGCCCAGGGAAGGATCGCAGGCATAGATGTAGTAGGGGCGGACACGCATCTTGACCAGACCGTGAACCAGCTCCATCATCACGTGGCTGCAGTCGTTGACACCGGCCAGCAGCACGGACTGGTTGCCCAGGGGGATACCGGCGTCAGCCAGCATGGCGCAGGCCTTGGCGGCCTCGGGAGTGAACTCCTTGGGGGTGTTGAAGTGGGTGTTCAGCCAGATGGGGTGATACTTCTTCAGCATGGCGCACAGCTCGGGAGTGATGCGCTGGGGGCACACCACGGGGGTGCGGGAGCCCAGACGGACGATCTCCACGTGGGGGATGGCGCGGAGCTTCTTGATGATCTCCTCCAGGACCTCATCGGAGACCATCAGAGCGTCACCGCCGGAGAGCAGCACGTCGCGGACCTCGGGATGATTGGCCACGTACTCGATGCACTTGTTGATCTGCTGCATGGGCACTTCGCAGTCATTCTGACCGGCGAAACGACGACGGGTGCAGTGACGGCAGTACATGGAGCACTGGTCGGTGATCAGCAGCAGCACGCGGTCGGGATAGCGGTGAGTCAGGCCGGGGGTGGGAGAGTCGGTATCCTCGTGCAGGGGATCGGCGTCCTCATAGTCGGCATACTCCAGCTCCTCGGCGCGGGGGATGGCCATCTTGCGGATGGGATCAAAGGGATCGTCCAGATCGATCAGGGACAGGTAGTAGGGCGTGATAGCCATACGCAGCTTGCCCAGGGTCTTGCGGACGCCCTCTTCCTCGTCGGGAGTCAGGGTCATATAGCGCTTCAGATCCTCAACCGTCTCGGCGCGGTTGGCGACCTGCCAATGCCAGTCGTTCCACAGTTCCTCGGGAACGTCGGCAAACAGACCATTGCGAGTCTTCATTCTTTTA
>CACZNU010000060.1 GCA_902782615.1 Oscillospiraceae bacterium
GCTGGCCTGGGAGCCGCAGTTGCCGCCGGTGTCCATCAGCATGGGGATGTAGGCCGTCAGCACCGGCACCACGGCCAGGGACGCCTCGAAGTTGGTGATGATGAGGCCGGTAAAGGTGGCCGAGACCATCAGCAGCAGCAGCCAGGGGATGCGGGCCTTGAAGGTGTCCACCACCGAGGTCTTGAGATACGGCTTGTCGGTGGGGGTGATGGCGGCCATCTTCTCGATATCCTCGGTGGCCTCCTCCTCCATGACGTCCATGGCGTCGTCGACGGTGACGATGCCCACCAGCCGGTTCTCCCGGTCCACCACGGGCATGGACAGGTAGTCGTATTTGCTCATGGCCTGGGCTACGTCTTCCTTATCGTCGGTGGTGGTGACGGACATCACATTGGTGTCCATGATGTCCTCGATGAGATCGTCGCTCTCGGCCAGCAGCAGATCCCGCACGCTCAGCACGCCCAGCAGCTTCCGGGTGGGATCGGTGACGTACAGGGTGTTGATGGTCTCCATGTCCCCGCCCACGCGGCGGATCCGCTTGAAGGCATCCTCCACCGTCATGTCCTTCTTCAGGGAGAGGAACTCCATGTTCATGATGGAGCCGGCGGAGTCCTCCGGGTATTTCAGCAGCTCGTTGACGGACTTGCGCATCTCCGGCGTGGCCTTGTCCAGAATGCGGATGACCACCGTGGCCGGCATCTCCTCCACGATGTCCGCCACGTCGTCCAGATAGAGCTCATCCAGCACTTCCTTCAGCTCGTTGTTGGAGAAGCCGTTGATGAGCATCTCCTGGCTGTCGGCCTCCAGCTCCACGAATACCTCGGCGGCCAGCTCCTTGGGCAGCAGACGGTACAGCAGGGGCATGCTCTCCTCGCCGCACTCCTCCAGCAGATCCGCGATATCGGCCGGCTCCATGGGCAGCAGCAGATTCCGCAGGGCGGCGTACTGCTTACTTCGCAGCAGCTCCTCAACCTTATCCTGGTACTTCTCGTAATCAAACATACGCCTGCGCCTCCTTTCAGCGATTCTGCCAAACAAAAAATCCACAACATCCGGTGACGGCGTTGTGGAGTCATCCAACCGGGGCGCGGAGCGGCGTCCCCCTACCGTTACAAGCTTTAGCATCGCCGGGCGGTGAAACTGCGTTAGATGATACCTTGGTTTCGATATCGCCTGTTCAAACCCTCTCGTGGTGTCTCCACCATTTTGCGGCAGCAGTCCGTATCCCTGCGGTAGCCTTACCTACCGGATGTGATTTGATTAACAAATACACTTTATAGCAAAACACCTCTCCTGTCAACCCCGGGCGGGTGCAAAAAATGAAAAGGAGAGCAATTTTCCCCCGAATGTTTTGCTTGTGAATGGTACAGATGTATGGTATAATATATGATCACGAAAAAGCCGCATCAAGCGGCAGAAGGGGGAGTCTTATGGGCGTACACGACGGGCACCGGACCCGGAAGAAGCGGCAGTTTCTCCGCAGCGGGCCGGACAGCTTCGCCGACCACGAACTGCTGGAGCTGGCGTTGTTTTACGCCATCCCCCGGCGGGACGTGAACGGCACGGCCCATGAGCTGCTGGAGCGGTTCGGGTCGCTCTCCGGGGTGCTGGAGGCCGATGTGGAGGAGCTGCGCCGGGTGAGCGGCGTGGGCGACAGCGCCGCCGTGCTCCTCAAGCTGCTGACGGCAGTGAGTCTCCGGGCCGGCTGCGCCGATCTGGGGGGACAGATCATCAGCTCCACCGAGGAGGCGGGGCAGTACTTCGTCCGTCGGCTGGACGGCGAGAGGCGGGAACACCTCTACCTCATGTGCCTGGACGGCAAGGGCAAGGTGCTCTCCTGCCGCTGTCTCTCCAGCGGCAGCGCCAACATGACCTCCGCCAGCGTCCGCCAGGTGGTGGAGCAGGCTCTGCGCTGCGGCGCCTCGGCGGTGATCCTGGCCCACAACCACCCCAGCGGCATCGCCCTGCCCAGCCGGGCCGACCAGCAGATGACGCAGCAGGTGGTGGACGCGCTGGCGCCGCTGGGCATTCGGCTGCTGGACCACATCGTGGTGGCCGATGGGGACTTCGTCTCCATGGCCGACAGCGGCATTATCACGAGATAAGGAGGGACAGACCATGCCCCCATTCCAGGTCGTATCGGACTATCAGCCCGCCGGCGATCAGCCCCAGGCCATTGAGAAGCTGGCCCAGGGCATCGAGAACGGCCTCCGGGACCAGGTGCTGCTGGGCGTTACCGGCTCCGGCAAGACCTATACCATGGCCAAGGTGATCGAGAAGATCCAGCGGCCCACCCTGGTCCTGGCCCACAACAAGACGCTGGCGGCCCAGCTGTGCGAGGAGTTCCGGGAGCTTTTTCCCCACAACGCCGTGGAGTACTTCGTCAGCTATTACGACTACTATCAGCCCGAGGCCTATATTCCACATACCGACACCTATATCGAGAAGGACGCCTCCACCAACGAGGAGATCGACCGCCTGCGCCTCAGCGCCACCTGCTCCCTGCTGGAGCGGCGTGACGTGATCGTAGTGAGCTCCGTCAGCTGCATCTACGGTCTGGGCGAGCCGGACGACTTTGCCCGGATGATGATCTCCCTGCGGCCGGGCCAGACCATGGAGCGGGACGAGCTGCTGCGCCGTCTGGTGGAGGACCGGTACGAGCGCAACGACGTGGCCTTCCAGCGGAATATGTTCCGGGTCCGGGGCGACACGGTGGAGCTGTATCCGGCCTACTACAAGGACCGGGCCGTCCGGGTGGAGTTCTTCGGCGACGAGATCGACCGGATCACTGAGTTCCACCCCGTCACCGGCCAGGCCATCCGCACCCTGAACCATATTGCCGTCTACCCCGCCAGCCACTATGTCACCCCCAAGGACAAGATGGACGCCGCCATGGGGGAGATCCGCCGGGAGATGGAGGAGCAGGTGAAGTTCTTCCAGGAGCACGACAAGCTCATCGAGGCCCAGCGGATCCGCCAGCGGACGGAGTACGACATGGAGATGATGACGGAGCTGGGCTACTGCTCCGGCATCGAGAACTATTCCCGCATCATCTCCCAGCGCCCGGCGGGCTCGCCGCCCATGACGCTGCTGGA
>CACZNU010000061.1 GCA_902782615.1 Oscillospiraceae bacterium
GGAAGGTAAAGTGCCGCGGAGGCGCATAAATGAAGGGTTTTGACAGGCTATGACAGCTTGCGGAAGCCCTCCGGAACAGCTCCCGACAATGAAGCCGCTGGACATGCCCAAGAAGGAGGAGAAGACGGCGGAGCCCGCCCCCGTAAAGGCTGAACCGGAGATCATTGATTTCTCCAAGGTGGAGATCGAGCCCCTGTTTGCCGATCAAGTGGACTTTGACACCTTCAGCAAGTCCGATTTCCGGGCTGTGAAGATCCTGGCCTGCGAGGCGGTGAAGAAGTCCAAGAAGCTGCTGAAGTTCACCCTGGACGACGGCACCGGCACACCGCGCACCATTCTCAGCGGCATCCACGCCTGGTACGAGCCGGAGGAGTTGGTGGGCAAGACGGCTATCGCCATCACCAACCTGCCGCCCCGGGCCATGATGGGCATTGAGTCCAACGGTATGCTGCTCTCCGCCATCCACACCGAGGAGGGTGAGGAGAAGCTCCACCTGCTGATGGTGGACGACCACATCCCCGCCGGCGCCAAGCTGTATTGACAGGCGGCGTCTTATTGCGAAGAATTCGAACAACCACACGCCTGTACCGTGTGGTTGTTCCGTTATTACAAAAAACAGATATAAGGAGGGACCCCATGAAAAACAACGTAAAAAAGCTTCTGTGCCTTTTGCTGATTGCTGCCATGATGCTGACTACAGCGGCATGCGGAGCAGGTGGCAAGGGGAACGAACCTGCGCCGACGCCGCCCGAGGAGACGTCGGATTCACCTGACAAGACGCCGGAACCCGCCGTGGAAAAGAACGGGGATATCGTGATCCTGTTCACCAGCGACGTCCACTGCGGCGTGAATCAGGGCTTCGGCTATGCTGGATTGCAGCAGGTGCGTGATTACCTGATCGCACAGGGAAATGACGTGATTCTGGTGGATGACGGCGACAGCATCCAGGGCGAGCCCATCGGCACCATATCCAAGGGCGAGGCTCTGGTGAACCTGATGAATCAAATTGGCTATAGTGTTGCCATTCCCGGCAACCATGAGTTTGACTACGGCATGGACCGGTTTCTCTCCCTTGCGGAGAAGGCGGAGTATTCCTACATTAGCTGCAACTTTAACCAAAGGGGCGAGCTGGTCTTTGACCCCTACGTGATCCGTGAACTGGCCGGCAAGAAGGTGGCGTTTGTGGGTGTGACTACGCCCAAAACAGTGACCTCTTCTACGCCCAGCTATTTCATGGATGAGAACAACGAATTCGTCTATGGCTTCTTCCAGGATGAAACCGGCGAGGGCGTCTATAACGCCGTGCAGACGGCGGTGGATGCTGCCCGCGCCGAGGGAGCGGATTATGTTGTTGTGATGGGCCATATCGGCAACGAGGCGGAATGCATCCCCTGGACCTATGATGATGTGATCTCCCATACCGGCGGGATCGACGTTTTCCTGGACGGCCATAGCCACGACACGGACCATGTGACCGTGAAAAACAAGGACGGCAACGAGGTTCTCCGTGCAGCCTGCGGCACAAAACTGGCAGCCATTGGCTGGTGCCGCATCACGGCCGATGGCGAAATCAGCACCGGCCTCTACACCTGGAACAATAAGGTGGCTGCGCCGGAACTGCTGGGTATTGACAATGAGATGTCCCGCGCCGTCGCAGCAGCGTCTGAAGAGCTGAACAAGAAACTGGGCGAGGTTGTCGCCAGCGCGGCTGAGGAGTTGACCATCAATGATCCCACCGAGGTTCTGGAAGACGGTACCCCCATCCGCATGATCCGCCGGGCGGAGACAAATCTGGGCGACTTCTGCGCGGACGCCTATCGTGCCCAGTCCGGCGCGGACATCGCCTTTGTCAACGGCGGCGGCATCAGAGTGAGCATCCCTGCAGGCGACATCACCCTGAACAACATCCTCAGCGTCCATCCCTTTGGCAACTCCCTGTGCGTCATTGAGGTCAAGGGCCAGCAGATTTTGGATGCACTTGAGTGGGGGTCCAGGGCTGTCCCCAATGAGACGGGCGGCTTCCTGCAGGTGTCGGGTTTGACCTATGAGATCCACAGCTATATCGATTCTCCCTGCCAGTTCGATGAGAACGGCCTGTTCGCAGGAGTCCAGGGTGAGCGCCGCGTGAAGAACGTGTTGGTGGGCGGCGAGCCCATCGATCCGGATAAGCTATACACCCTGGCCAGCCACGACTATATGCTGTTGTCCAACGGTGACGGCTTCTCGATGTTTGACGGCGCGACACTGCTGCAGGACCGCGTGAAGCTGGACAACCAGGTGCTGATCGACTATATCACCGAGTCCCTGGGCGGTATGATCGGCGAGGAGTACGAGGATCCCTACGGCCAGGGCAGAATTGTGATCGTGAACGAAGAGCCCTGAGGATAGCGAATTGCTACCGGCGGTTTGGACCCCGGCACCGATTCCATCCACACCGAGGAGGGCGAGGAGAAGCTCCACCTCATCATGGTGGACAACCGCATCCCCGCCGGCGCCAAGCTGTATTAAGGGCGTCGCTGCACGAAGACCATACGAGCCTGCTGAGTGATCGGCAGGCTCGTTCTGTAAAAGGGAGGACAGTGCGATGGAACTAAAGAAATGTAAAAAAGGCGAGATCATCCTCCGGCAGGGGGACCCCGGCGCGTGTATGTACAGCGTCCGCTGGGGCCGGGTCGGCGTCTATTCCGGCTACGGCACGGCGGCGGAGAAGAAGCTGGCCGAGTTGGGCGCCGGTGATTTCTTCGGCGAAATGGAACTGTTGGATAAGACAGACCGTTCCGCCGACGTGGTGGCCCTGGATGGCGGCACCCAACTGGAGGTGATCACCGAGGACGACTTCAACGAGTTCTTCGCCAACCAGCCGGCCAAGGTCTACCTGATCCTGCAGCGGCTGTGCCAGAAGCTGCACAAGACCACCCGGGACTATCTGCAGGTCTGCCACACCATCTATGAGGCGGTGGAGACGGAGAAGGACGGCCGGGGACGCAGCCCGGAGCTGGACCGCGGTCTGGCCGACATCTGCGCGGCCTACCGGGACCAGGCGTGAGGAGGTGCGAGATGGAAATGAAATGCTTTCTCAAAGGCCAGGCGATCTTCCGCCAGGGGGATCTGGCCGGCACCATGTACGATATAGAGGCCGGTAGCGTGGGCATTTTTGCCGGCTACGGCACGGCGGAGGAGACGCAGCTGGCCTCCTTCGGACCGGGGGATACCTTCGGGGAACTGGAGTTCATCGAGAGTTGTCCCCGGATCGCCTCGGCGGTAGCGCTGGAGGAGGTCCGGGCCCGGGAGATCACCAGGGATGATTTCGCCGGCTACTTCCGGGACAAGCCGGAGAAGATCCTGGCTGTCATGCGGCAGCTGAGCCGTCGGGTACGGGAGACCACGGAGAGCTATCTGGACGCCTGCCGGACGGTCTATGAGACGGTGGAGACCGAGAGGGCCGGAGAGACCAGGAGTCCCCGGCTGAAGGAGCGGCTGTCCTTTTTTCACAGGATCGGCCTGCTATCTACCAAGTAAAACAAAAAAGAGCGGCACAGCATCTCGCTGTGCCGCTTTTGCGTTGTATGATCGGGGATCAGAGTGCGCCCTGGAGATACACGGCGTCCTCCGTAATGGCGGCGTCCACCGGTTTGTCCCAGGGTTCCGTGGGAAGCACCGCGGAGCGCTGGGCCTCAAAGGCCACAGCCACGACCCGTGCTTTCCGGCATCGGGGCAGGAAGCGGTCATAGTAGCCACCGCCCATGCCCAGACGGTGCCCTTCCGCGTCGAAGGACGTGCAGGGACAGATCACCAGATCGATGTTCTCCGGGGCTACGATCTCCCCCTGATCCGGGTCCGGCTCGGAGATGCCGAAGGAGCCCTTTCGCCAACCTTCACCGGCGGTATCCGTGTCGGCGGGGGCAATGGCCAGCATCTGCCGGTTTTCAATGCACAGGGGATAGAGGAAACGTTTCTGCTCCGACGGGGGAAGCAGGCGGTTTGCCTCTTCCAGGTCGGTCAGCTGTACCTCACCCCGGGTGAACTTGTAGAGCATGACGGTTTTTGCCTGCCGGTATGCCTCGCTTGCCAGGATCTGCCGGCAGATGGCGGCAGACCTATCCCGCCGCTCCTCCGGAGTCAGGTTGTCACGGGCACGGATCTTCCGCTGCCGCAGCCACTTCCGGTGAGTCGGGGCAAAGGCGGTGCGAATGGCGCCAACCAGATAGAGGGAGCCCACCGCTACCACGACGCCGTCTTCACCGGCCGCATCCAGCGCGGCGCGGATCCCGGCGGGGATGTTATCCTCCGGATGGGCCTGGGCGCCCTGATCCGCCAGATATGCCGCCAAATCAGATGCCGGCAGCGCCCGGTCGCTCAGGGGCGTCAGGCAGACGAACTCCCGGGCCAGTGGCAGGAACTGTTCCATCATCCGGGGATAGTCTTTATCTCGGAGAACACCCAGCAGAAAGACGACCTTCCGCCCGGGCAGAAGCTGCCGCAGACTCGCCGCCAGGGCTTCGGCACACTGGGGATTGTGTCCGCCGTCCAGAATAAAGGTGGGGATGCGGCACATGACCTCCAGCCGCGCCGGCCACTGCACGGTGCGCAGTCCCGTCTCCACCGCGGTCTGCGGGATATCCCAACCGCGCTGGCGCAAAGCTTCCACCGTCTCCAGGGCCACCGCCGCGTTGCGGATCTGGTGGTCTCCCAGAAGGGCCAGGTCGTAGGTAACACCGGCCCAGGTGAACCGCTGTCCGTCCAGACTCTGCTCCAGCGGGATCAGCCGGGAGAAGTCCAGACGCCGCAGGGGCACGTTTTTTTCCGCGCACACGGCCTCAATCACCGCGGTGACCTTCGGCGCGCCGTCATAGCAGACGCAGCTGGCACCGGGCTTGATGATGCCGGCCTTGGTGGAGGCGATCTTCTCCAGGGTGTTGCCCAGATATTCCGTGTGCTCCAGGCCCACGTTGGTGATGACCGCCACCTCCGGGCAGTCGATGACGTTGGTGGAATCCAGCGCGCCGCCCATGCCCACCTCCAGCACCACCATGTCACAGCGGCACCGGGCAAAGTAGACCATAGCCACGGCGGTGACCAGCTCAAACTGGCTGGGATGGTCGGACATGGTCTCTGCGGCCTGACGCACCAATTCTGTTACCGAAGCCAGTTCCTCACCGGGGATGTTCTCCCCGTCCACCCGGATCCGCTCGCAGAAGTCCTGGATATAGGGGGAGGTGTAGAGCCCCGTCCGGTAGCCGGCCCGGCGCAGGATCTCGTCCAGCATGGCGCAGGTGCTGCCCTTGCCGTTGCTGCCGGTGACGTGGACGAATTTCAGCCCCTTCTGGGGATCGCCCAGCTTGTGAAGCAGCTCCCGGGTGCGCTCCAGGCCCAGCCGGGTGGTGCTCCAGGTGTAGTTTTCGATGTAAGCAATGGCCTCCTGGGGTGTCATGTGATACTCCTTGACGATCAGTTTTTGGCAAAGCTTCGCAGCAGCGGGAACAGGACACCGCCTGCGGCGTTGCCCAGCGTGATGACCAGAATGCAGAGGATGGCGTGTCCGTTCCAGACGCCGCCCATCCAGAAATAGAACATGTCGGCCACGCAGTGCTCCGTGCCGCAGAGAATGAACACCATGACGCC
>CACZNU010000062.1 GCA_902782615.1 Oscillospiraceae bacterium
AGCCGCGACCCCATCTCCGCCAAGCTGGTGGCCAACATGATCACCGCCGCCGGCGCCGACCGGGTGCTGACCATGGACCTGCACGCCGCCCAGATCCAGGGCTTCTTCGACATCCCCGTGGACAATCTGTTCGGCAACCCCGTATTCGTGGACTATTACGCCAAGAAGTTCGGCGAGAAGGCCGAGGACATGGTAGTCGTCTCCCCCGACGTGGGCTCCGTGGCCCGTGCCCGCGCCTTCGCCCAGAAGCTGCACATGGGCCTGGCCATCGTGGATAAGCGCCGCCAGAAGGCCAACCAGAGCGAGGTCATGAACGTCATCGGCGACGTGGCCGGCAAGGACTGCATCCTCTTCGACGACATGGTGGATACCGCCGGCTCCCTGTGCAACGCCGCCAAGGCCATCGTGGAAGTGGGAGGCGCCCGCAATGTGTACGCCTGTGCCAGCCACGGCCTGCTGTCCGGCCCCGCCATCGAGCGTCTGGAGGGCAGCGTCATCAAGGAGCTGGCTCTGCTGAACACCCTGCCCACCGACCTGGGCACGGGCTGCAGCAAGGTCAAGTACCTGTCCGTGGCCCCCATGTTTGCCGAGGCCATCGAGCGCATCTATCAGGAAATTTCCATTGCCAAGCTGTTCAACTGAGCGAAAGTATGATATAATAGGCGGGCTGTATACACAGCCCGCCTATTTTTTATGAGATCGTCTCGAGGGAGCGTGGTTATATGATCTTTAAACGTGACGGCGGCGGCTGCACCTGGCTGCTGGTGGGCCTGGGAAACCCCGGCTCCAAATATGAATCCACCCGCCACAACATGGGCTTTCTGGCCGTGGATAAGCTGGCGGAGCTGGAGCATTTTAAATTCAACAAGCTGCGCTTCAAGGCCTGGACGGCCACAGCGACCCTGGGGGGCGAGAAGGTGCTGGTGATGAAGCCCCAGACCTACATGAACCTCAGCGGCGAGGCCGTGGGCGAGGCCGCCCGGTTTTATAAGATCCCCCCGGAGCACGTACTGGTAATTTCCGACGACATCTCCCTGCCTTTGGGTAAGCTGCGGATCCGGGCAAGCGGAAGCGCCGGCGGCCACAACGGCCTTAAGAACATCATCCAGCACCTGGGCAGCGATCAGTTCCCCCGGATCAAGGTGGGCGTGGGTATGCCGGAAAACGCCGACTACGACATCGCCGACTGGGTGACGGGCCGCCCCATGGGCGCCGAGCAGAAGCCATTGATGGAGGCCCTGGACAAGGCCGTGGCCGCCGTGCCGGTGCTGATCCGGGACGGCGTGGAGAAGGCCCAGAACAAGTTCAACTGATTTTCAGCAGCCAATCAAATGGGAGAGAGGTATACGGATGGGAACACAGATCGTTGAGATTTCTATCTCCGATATCGGGCCGATACGGATCGGTCAGGTGGAAAACACAGAGGCGGCCACCGGTTGCACGGTGATGATATGTGAAAACGGCATGCGTGCGGGTCTGGACGTCCGGGGCGGCGGTCCCGCTTCCCGGGAGAGCCAGCTGCTGAATCCCCTGATGGCGGCACAGTCCATCCACGCCATCGTCCTGTCCGGGGGAAGCGCGTACGGTCTGGGCGCTGCAAACGGCGTGATGCAATACCTGGAGGAGCATGGATACGGTTTTGATACCGGATTTGCCAAAGTTCCCCTTGTGGCGCAGGCGGATATCTATGACCTGTCCGTGGGGGCCGCGGACGTCAGGCCGGACGCGGAAATGGGATATGAAGCCGCGAAGCGGGCCTTTGAGGCGCCCAATTACCGGGACGGAAACTACGGCGCAGGCTGCGGCGCGTCTGTGGGCAAGATCGCCGGGATGGAGACCTGTATGAAAACCGGTATCGGCAGCTACGCCATGCAGCTCGGCGACCTGCGGATCGGTGCCGTTGTGGTGCTGAATGCGCTGGGCGATGTATATGACTGGAAAACAGGCCGACAGATCGCCGGACTGCTGACGAAGGACAGGACCGCTTTCCGCAGCACAGCGGACTATATGATGTCATCCACAGCGGCTGTGGACAATAAATTCGTCGGGAACACGACCCTTGCCATCGTGGTCACCAATGCGGCCTTTGACAAAGCCCGGCTGTGCAAGATCGCCGGCATGGCCCATGACGGATACGCAAGATCCATCCGCCCGGTACACACCTCCGTTGACGGAGACAGTATTTACGCTGTTTCCGTCGGCGAGATCCGGGCAGACCAGGATCTGGTGGGGATGCTGGCCGCCGATGTGGTCAGTGAGGCCATCACAAGGGCCGTAAAGAGTGCGGAGAGCGCTTACGGACACCCCGCGTCATCGGATCTGCCGTAATGCCGGCGACGATGTGATTTTCCCACCGCCGTATGGACGGCGGTGACAGAAACCAAAAGAGAGGAGGCGACGCACCGTGGAAAACCTGCTGCGGGAACTGCTGGCCCTGCCCCAGCTCCGTGAAATGGCGGAGGCCGTGGAGCGGGGGGATTGTCCTGCCCAGATGACGGGCCTGAGCCCCGTCCACCGCTCCCAGATGGCCGCCGCGCTCCGCAAAGCCACGTCCCGTCCCCTCCTGATGCTCTGCGCCGACGAGCGGGAGGCTGATCGTCAGGCCGCCGACCTCCATCTCCTCACCGGGGAGGACGTGACCGTTCTGCCCCGTCGGGAGTGGCAGCTCCGTCCCACGGCCATCGCCAGCCGGGACTGGGAGCACCGCCGCCTGCGCTCTCTGCGCGCCATGACAGGGGGGGCGGCCGTGGTGGTCACCACTGTGGACGCCCTGATCCAGCGCTGCATCCCGCCCACCATCCTGAATGAAAACATACTGACCCTGACCATGGACGGCCGCTACGACGTGACCGACCTCACCGCCCGCCTTATCGCCGCCGGCTATACCCGCGCCGACCAGGTGGAGGGCCCGGGACAGTTCGCCCTCCGGGGCGGCATCCTGGACGTATTCTCCCCCGGTATGGCCGAGCCAGTACGCTGCGAGTTCTTCGACGACGAGGTGGACTCCCTGGGCTGGTTTGACGTGGCCACCCAGCGCCGCACCGCCAACTGCCGTGAGGCGTTGATCCTTCCCGCCGGGGAGGTGCTGCCTCATTCCGGACCTTCCACCGCCGCCGACGCGGCGGACCGGCTGGAAAAGGCCGCCGCCAAGCTGCGGGGCGAGAACGCCGACCGGCTGAAGGTCACGCTCCGCTCCGACGCCGAACAGCTCCGCCAGGGGCTGACACCTCCGGGTGCCGACCGCTACATGGCCGCCGTCTATCCCAACATGGCCACCGCCCTGGACTACTTGGCCCCCGACACGCTGCTGTGTATCAGTGACAGCGCCCGGGTGGGGGAGGCGCTCCGGGCCTTCCTGTGGCAGCTGAAGGAGGATACCGCCGCCGCCATGGAGAGCGGACATTTGTGCGGTGCCTTTGCCGAGCTGGCCTTGAGCGAGGCCGACCTCCAGCAGCGGCTGGGGGATTTCGCCGTGTGCCAGCTGGAGAGCCTGCCCACCAGCCGCTGCCTGCTGCCGCCCAAATCGCTGTGGCAGGTGACGGCCAAACAGCTCAGCTCCTACGGCGGGTCGTTGGACACCGCCGCCACCGATATGGTCCACTATCTCACCGCCGGGTACCGCCTTCTGGTACTCTGCGGCGGCGAGGTGCGGGCCCGGAATCTCCGCCGCCTGCTGGCGGAGCGGAAGATTCCCGCCGCGCTGGACTTTGCCGGCACGGAGACGCCGGAGCGGGGCACCGTCCTCATCACGCTGGGCGCCCTCAGCGCCGGCAGCGAGTACCCCGGCCTGAAGCTGGCCATCCTCACCGAGGGCCAGCTTACCGCTCCCGTCAGCGGCAAGGCAAAAAAAGCCCGCCCCCGCCGGGACGACAGCCGCCAGAAGATCCAGTCCTACACCGACCTGACCCCCGGCGACCTGGTGGTACACGTCCACCACGGCATCGGCCGGTTTGCCGGCATCGTCCGAATGCCGGTGGACGGGGTGGAGAAGGACTACATCAAGATCACTTACGCCGGCACCGACTGCCTGTATGTGCCCTGTACCTCGCTGGACCTGGTGAGCAAATACATTGGCCGGGGCGGTGAGGAGGGCGAAAAGCCCGTCAAGCTTAACAAGCTGGGCGGCACCGAGTGGGCTAAGACCACCTACCGGGCCAAGGCCGCCGCCAAGGATCTGGCCAAGGGACTCATCGCCCTGTACGCCCAGCGCCAGCGGCTGGGCGGCTATGCCTTCTCCCCCGACAGCCCTTGGCAGCGGGAGTTCGAGGACGCCTTCGAGTACGAGGAGACCGACGATCAGCTCCGGGCCGCGGCGGAGATCAAGGCCGATATGGAAAAGCCCGTCCCCATGGACCGCCTGCTGTGCGGCGACGTGGGTTACGGCAAGACGGAGGTGGCCCTCCGGGCCGTGATGAAGTGCATCATGGACGGCAAGCAGGCCGCCCTTCTGGTGCCCACTACGGTGCTGGCCCAGCAGCACTACGCCACCGCCGTGAACCGCTTCCGCTCCTTCCCGGTGAACATTGAGGTGCTCAGCCGCTTCCGCAGCGGCAAGCAGCTCAAGGACACCCTGGAGCGGACGAAGGAGGGCCGGGTGGATCTTCTGATCGGCACCCACAAGCTGCTGCAGAAGAACGTGCAGTTCAAGGACCTGGGGCTGCTGATCATCGACGAGGAGCAGCGCTTCGGC
>CACZNU010000063.1 GCA_902782615.1 Oscillospiraceae bacterium
CAAGGTGAAATATGTGGAAAAGCACTACGGCGAGGGGGACGACACCGGCAAGCGGGTCCTGAACCCCCAGACCATCCTCTATCTGGAGGAGGGCGCCCAGGTGACTCTGGAGACCTCCCAGATCCGGGGCGTGGACGACACCAAGCGCTACACCCGGGCGGAGGTGGGCCCCAAAGCCCAGATCGTCATCCGGGAGAACCTGCTGACCCACGATCAGCAGACCGCGGACAGTGAGATGGACGTGTTCCTCAACGGCGAGGGCAGCCGGGCTGACATCGTCAGCCGCAGTGTGGCCCAGGACCAGTCCAGCCAGGTATTCTATCCCCGGCTCTCGGGCAATGCGCCCTGCTTCGGCCACGTCACCTGCGACGCCATCATCATGACCGGCGCCAAGGTCCGGGCCATCCCGGAGCTGACCGCCAACCATGTGGACGCCAGCCTTATCCACGAGGCCGCCATCGGCAAGATCGCCGGCGAGCAGCTGCAGAAGCTGCAGACTCTGGGTCTCACCGCCGAGGAGGCGGAGCAGAAGATCCTGGAGGGCTTCCTCCGGTGAGCCGCGTTCTGGTTTTCTGCGTCGGAAAATTGAAGGAAACCTTTTATCTCAGCGCCGCCAGCGAGTATTTGAAACGGCTGGCGGCGTTCTGCGATATCTCCCTGACGGAGCTTCCCGAGGAGCGTCTGCCGGAAAAGCCCTCCCAGGCCCAGATCGACGCGGCCCTTGCAAAGGAGGCCCAGGCCCTGCGCGGAAAGCTCCCCAAGGGCGCCTATGTGATCGTCTGCGCTCCCGAGGGGAAGGAGCTCTCCTCCGAGGAGCTCTCCGCAAAGCTCCAGGCCCTGCGTCTGGAGGGCAAGAGCACCCTCTGCTTTGTGGTGGGCTCCTCCTTCGGTCTGGATGAGCGTTTCAAGCAGGAGGCGGATTTCCGTCTGTCCTTCTCGAAAATGACCTTCCCCCACCACCTGTTCCGGGTCATGCTGCTGGAGCAGCTCTATCGGGCGGAGTCCATCGCCGCCGGAACAAGATACCACAAATAACCTCTCGTCCCGCAGGACGAGCTTCGCTGCCGGTCCCGGGAAACCCCGCCCCGGAAGCATTCAAGATTCCCAGCAAGAAAGAAGGAAGCTTCATGACCATCTATCCCGCAGGCAATTACGACGTCTGCGTGGTGGGCGCCGGACACGCCGGCATTGAGGCCGCCCTGGCCTGCGCCCGTCTGGGCCTTTCCACCGCACTCTTTACCATCAATCTGGACGCCGTGGGCAACATGCCCTGCAACCCCGCCATCGGCGGCTCCGGCAAGGGCATCCTGGTGCGGGAGATCGACGCCCTGGGCGGCGAGATGGCCAAGGCCGCGGACCGCAGCTGCATCCAGTACCGGGTACTGGGCCGGAGCAAGGGCCCTGCGGTCCAGTCCCTCCGGGCCCAGGCGGATCGCCGGGCCTATCAGGAGGATATGAAGCGGGTCCTGGAGCGCCAGGAGCATCTGGATCTGAAACAGGCCATGATCGTGGATCTGGAGCTGGATGAGACGGGGTCGGTCTGCGCTCTCATCACCCAGCTGGGCGCCCGCTACGGCTGCCGGGCCGCCATTCTGGCCACGGGCACCTATCTGGACGCCACCGTCATCACCGGCGAGAGCGTGGTCTCCTCCGGCCCCGACGGCATGCACGCCGCCCAGGGCCTGACCCAGGCTTTGCAGCGGTTGGGTCTGAGCCTGCGCCGCTTCAAGACCGGCACCCCGCCCCGGGTCAACGCCCGGAGCCTGGACTTTGACAAGATGCAGATCCAGGAGGGGGATCCGGAGCCCCTGCCCTTCAGCTTCTCCACCCCCCAGGCCCCCAAAAACCGGGCGGTGTGCTATCTGACCTACACCAACGAAGAAACCCACCGGATCATCCGGGAGAATCTGCACCGCAGCCCCCTCTACACCGGCGTCATCGAGGGCGTGGGGCCCCGCTACTGCCCCAGCATTGAGACCAAGGTGGAGCGCTTCGCGGACAAGCCCCGGCACCAGATCTTCCTGGAGCCCTGCGGCCTGGGCACCGACGAGTGGTATGTCCAGGGCTTCTCCTCCAGCCTGCCCGAGGACGTGCAGATCCGGATGCTCCACACAGTCCCCGGCCTGGAACGGGCCGAAGTCATGCGCGTGGCCTACGCCATCGAATACGACTGCGTGGATCCCACGGAGCTGCTGCCCACCCTGGAATGCAAGAAGATCCCCGGTCTCTACGGCGCGGGACAGTTCAACGGCTCCTCCGGCTATGAGGAGGCGGCGGCCCAGGGCCTGGTGGCGGGCATCAACGCGGCTTTGAAGCTCAAAGGGGAGCCGCCCATGATTCTCTCCCGCTCCGACGGTTACATCGGCATCCTGGTGGATGACCTGGTGACCAAGGGCACCCAGGAGCCCTATCGGATCATGACCTCCCGCTCGGAGTACCGCCTCCTGCACCGGCAGGACAACGCGGATGAGCGTCTGACCGCCATCGGCCGCCGGGTGGGCCTGGTATCCGAGGCCCAGGAGGCCCGGGTCCGGGAGAAATACGAGCAGGTCGCCCGGGAGATGCGCCGGCTGGAGCACACCGGCGCGCCGGAGTCCGAGGCGCTGAA
>CACZNU010000064.1 GCA_902782615.1 Oscillospiraceae bacterium
ATCTACGCCGCCCTGGCCGTAGCCGATGAGCTTGGCCATAGGCTTCAGGCCGTATTTCTCGACCGCTTCGGCAGAGGCCAGCACGATGGCGGCAGCACCGTCGTTGATGCCGGAGGCGTTGGCGGCGGTCACACGCTGCTGACCCTTGTCCTCGGACTCCTTGATGCCGGTGGGCTCAAAGGTGTGAACAACCTGGGGAGCGGGGGACTCGGGACCCACGGGGAAGGCGCCGCGCAGCTTGGCAATGCCCTCGGCGGTGGTGCCGGCTCTGGGGAATTCGTCGCGCTTGAACTCCACGATCTCCTTCTTGACCTTCACGGGCACGGGGACGATCTCATCGTCGAAACGGCCGGACTTCTGGGCGGCCTCGGTCTTCTGCTGGGAGGCAGCGGCGAAGGCGTCCTGCTCGGCACGGGAGATACCCCACACGTCGTTGATGTTCTCGGCGGTGGTGCCCATGTGATAGTTGTTGAAAGCGTCCCACAGGCCGTCCTTGATCATGGTGTCCACCATCTTCTTGTCGCCCATGCGAGCGCCCCAGCGGGCGTCGGGAGCGGCATAGGGAGCGGCGCTCATGTTCTCGGTACCGCCGCAGACGACGATATCGCTGTCACCGGCCAGGATGGAGCGGGCACCCTCGATGACGGACTTCATGCCGGAGCCGCAGACCATACCCACGGTGTAGGCGGGAACGGAATAGGGGATACCGGCCTTGATGGAGACCTGGCGGGCGACGTTCTGGCCCAGACCGGCGGTCAGGATGCAGCCGAACATGACCTCATCCACGTTCTCGGGAGCGACGTTGGCGCGCTTCAGAGCTTCCTTGACCACGATGGCGCCCATCTCGGTAGCGGGGGTGTTCTTCAGAGAACCCCCGAAGGAACCAATTGCGGTTCTGCAGCAATTGACGACGTACAGTTCTTTCATGTTTGTTTTCCTCCTGTTTTTTGTTCAGATGGGACAACCAATGCCCCGTGATTGCTCATTTTATATAATAGTCAAACTTTCGCCCAATATCAAGAGGAATTTCTCACAAAAAACGGCAATTGGCGGAAATTCCTGCGGGTGTTTTCAGCAGTTTGACCAAACCGTCATTCCGCGTCAGTGTACTGCTGGGACAGCTCCTTGCGCTGCAGCAGCAGGTTTTCATAGAAGGTACCGGCGTCCAACGTGTCGTACAGCTTGCTGAAGGACACCTGAACATCCTGCCGCCGCTGCACCAGCTGGTCGGAGAAAAAGCTCTGGGCCAGAGCGCTGAGGTTCAGCGGCCTCCGGATAGCCACGTAAAAGCCGCTGTCCGTGGACAGCACGTCGCTGACCGCGCCCTCCTCCAGGGCGGCGATGGCACTGACGATGGCGGGATCCGCCGTATCGGCATTGAAGGTATAATCCTGCTCCGGGACTTCCATGCCCAGATCCGCCGCCAGCTGTCCCAGCATCTCATAGGCCCCGTCGGCATCCAGCTCCCGCAGGCGCTGGACATAGTTCTCCGCCAGAGCCCGCCGGGACTCCACCGCCTCGGCGTCCAGCCCCGTAACAGGCAGGTACAGGATCCGGGCGCTGACATAGCCGTTCTCGTCGCCGTAGGAGAGCAGATCCTCCGGTGCCGGATAGAGGCTGCCGCCCTCCTTCACGGCCAGGTCGGTCAGGTGGTCCAGCATCAGATAGGTGGCGTTGATGCGGTCATACATCTCCTCGCTGACGCCCATCAGCTCCACCTGACGGTGATAGGCCTCCTCGCCGCCGTAATAGGCGGCGTAGTTGTCCTTCTGCTCCTGGAGCCGGGCCTGGTCCTCCTCGGTGAGGGAGATGCCGTTCTCCTCCGCCATCTGCCGGATGACAGTGAAGAGCTTCACCGTCTCCAGGGCATCCGCCTTGGCATAGTCGCCGTAGGTCATGCCGTCGGTCAGGGAGGCGTTCCAATCCACCTGGCCCAGGTTGGAGGTCAGATATTCGCAGCCGTAGGCCAGCCAGTAGAGATACTCCTCCCCCGTCACCGTCTCCCCGTCCACCGTCAGGAGCTTGGCGTCGGGGTGGATGCCGGAGGCCTGGTAAAAGAGACCGTCGGTGCGGGTGCCGTTGTTCTGGCGGTTCGTCATCCACAATGCGGCGCCCAGCACCACCAGGCAAGCCAGAACGCCCGCCGCAATACGCTGCCAAAGATCTTTCATCAATGTGTTCCTTCTTTCTCTTCGGACGATGCGTCCGGTTCATGTTCCGCCTTTTGCTGCAGGCGCAGCTGATCCACCAGCTCGCCGGCGGCGGCGAGGGCGTTCTCCCCCTCCTTCAGGTAGAGGGTCAGCCGGGGGTGCTCCCCGGCGGAGAGCAGCAGGCGGCTGCGGTAGCGCCGCTGGGCGCACAGGGCCATCAGGGCCGTCACGTCCAGGGTATCGGCGAAGCTGAAGATGAGCTGGCGGCCCTTCTGGGTCACGTCGGTGATGGCGACCTCCACCGCGGCGGAGCGGAGCAGGGCCACGTCCAGCAGCGCCTGGACAGGGGCCGGCACGTTGCCGTAGCGGTCCAGCAGCTCGTCGGTCAGATCGTCGGCGTCCGCCGGCGTGGTAATGGCGGCGATGCGGCGGTAGAGATCCATCCGCTGCTGGGGGGAGGGCACGTACCGCTCCGGGATATGGGCCGAAACCGTCAGATCGGCGGAGCACTCCAGTCTCTTCTGATGGCTCAGGCCCTGCTGTTCCAGAACGGCCTCGTTCAAAAGCTTCAGGTACATATCATAGCCCACGCTCATCATGTAGCCGGACTGCTCCGGCCCCAGCAGGTTACCGGCGCCTCGGATCTCCAGGTCACGCATGGCAATTTTGAAGCCGGAGCCGAACTCCACATATTCCCGGATGGCGCCCAGACGCTTGGAGGCCACCTCCGTCAGCACCTTGCCGGTGCGGAAGGTGAGATAGGCGTAGGCCCGGCGGGGACTGCGGCCGATGCGGCCCCGGATCTGATGGAGCTGGCTGAGACCCAACCGGTCGGCGTCCTCGATGATAAGGGTGTTCACGTTGGGGATGTCGATGCCGGTCTCGATAATGGTGGTGCATACCAGCACCTGGATGTCGCCGTCGGACATCTGCTGCATGACCCGGCTCAGCTCCCCCTCCGGCATCTTGCCGTGGGCGGTGGCGATGGTCACCTCGCTGCCCAGCATCTGCCGCAGGCGGGAGGCGGTGGCGTCGATGTTCTCCACCCGGTTGTGGAGATAGTACACCTGGCCGCCCCGGGCCAGTTCCCGCTGTATGGCATCGGTGATAATGCCCCAGTCGTGCTCCAGCACATAAGTCTGGACGCTCTGGCGGTCCTGAGGGGGCTGCTCGATGGTGCTCATGTCCCGGATGCCGCTGAGGGCCATGTTCAGCGTCCGGGGGATAGGCGTGGCGGAGAGGGTCAGGGTGTCCACCTGGCGGCTCCGCTCCCGGAGCCGCTCCTTGGCGGCCACGCCGAAGCGCTGCTCCTCGTCGATGATCAGCAGCCCCAGGTCCTTGAACTGCACGTTCTTCTGCAGCAGCTTGTGGGTGCCGATCAG